>LKUF01000285.1 GCA_001412335.1 Methanolinea sp. SDB | reverse complement strand
GTCAGGCTCCATATCGGAAACGTCCTGTACGAGGCTTTTGGCGATATCGGGGATGCGGGAGGGCACCCGAACATGGCGGCGGCCACCATACCCCTCTCATATTTCAGGAGGGTCAAGAACAAGGACGAACTCCTCTCGCTGATCATGGAGCCCCTCCTGAACAAGTTTACCAGCATCGTTGGCCTTGAAAAC
Source organism: Methanolinea sp. SDB (assembly GCA_001412335.1). Taxonomy (GTDB): domain Archaea; phylum Halobacteriota; class Methanomicrobia; order Methanomicrobiales; family Methanospirillaceae; genus SD8. The sequence continues at coordinate 9,310 of LKUF01000285.1, read as the reverse complement.
GAGGGAAAGGATGAACTTTGACGAATGGGAGCCGTATTACCAGGAAATAGTCGAATATTTCGCGTTCGACCGGGAGATGGACGAACTGGCGGGAGAGATCCTCTCATCACTCATGACCCAGGACGACCTGCCGATGCTTCGCGATCTCTGCCAGGGGAGGGACGTGACCGTCTGCGGCAACGCCCCCTGCCTCGCAGACGATATCCCTGCGGTGAAACATCCCGTTTTTGCGGCGGATGCCGCAGCACTCGTCCTTCTCGACGCAGGCATCAGGCCCGACGCGGTCTTTACAGACCTCGACGGGGCGACCGACGAGTTCATCGCGATGAATGAGGCAGGGACCATCATGGTGATACATGCCCACGGCGACAACATCCCTCTCGTAAAATACTGGACCCCGCGGTTTTCCGGTCCCGTCGTCGCGACAACCCAGGCCAGGCCGCTTGAGAACGTGCACAACTTCGGAGGGTTCACGGATGGTGACCGGGCCGTGTTTGCCGCGGACGCGCTCGGAGCATCCGGGATAACCATACTCGGTTTCGATCTCCATGATCCGCGTGTCGACCCCATGAAGAGGGGAAAACTCTCCTGGGCGGAAAAGCTCCTCGGAATCCTCGGATATGAGTGCTGAAGCGCTCATCATCGACGGGTACGTCGACGAACCCGCCTGTTTCGGCGTGCCTCCCTACATCTCGCCCTATATCAGGACGGTTGCGGGCGTCTTACACGAGCACGGGTACGAACCCGGGTACCTCACCATCGACCAGCTCCGCCGCGATCCCGGGGCACTGTCCGCCATCCCCGGCGACGCCGTCGTGGTGATGATCGCGGGCGTGACCGTTCCAGGACGATACCTCGGAGGCACCCCGGCGACCCTGACCGAGATCCGCCAGATAGGCGGCCAGATCCGGGCAAAAACCAGGCTTATCGGGGGTCCCATAGGATTTGGGTATGCCCCGCAGGGCGGGAGGCATGCCCTGAAATCCGCAATTTCGGGCTTTGACCACCTGCTCCCGGGGTCTCCGGCTGCCGCACTCGAGGACTACCTGCAGGGGAGAGATCCGTCCGGCACACTCGACTACCGGCTCATCGACCGGTGGAGCGTTACCGGTGCAGGTATTATCAGGAAACATCCGTCATATCCACACCTGATGTGCGAGATGGAGACGGCACGAGGGTGCTCGAGGGCCCTGACCGGGGGCTGCTCGTTCTGCACCGAGCCGTTCTACGGGACTCCTGTATACAGGTCGGTCGAAGGGGTCGGGGCTGAGGTCACGGCCCTCCATGAACACGGGGCATTGCACTTCCGTCTCGGGAGGCAACCTGATATCCTCACCTACCAGGCAGCCGGGGGCGAGTTCCCGGAGCCACGCCCGGACCGCATCAGGAGCCTCTTTTCTGCCGTGCGGCGGGCGGCACCAGGACTCCGCACGCTCCACATCGACAACGTGAACCCGGGCACGATCGTGCACCACCCAAAAAAGAGCGTTGAGGCGCTCGAAGAGATCATCCGCTACCATACACCGGGCGACGTCGCGGCATTCGGGATGGAGAGTGCCGACCCTGCTGTGATAGAGGCCAACAACCTGAAAGCCACGCCCGACGAGGTCATGGAGGCGATCTCGCTGGTCTGCGGGGTCGGTGCAGCACGGAGGGACGGCATCCCCGAACTGTTGCCGGGATTGAACTTCGTCATCGGTCTTGCCGGCGAGACCGAAAAGACATTCGATCTCAACCGGGCCTTTCTCGACTGCGTTCGTGCATCGGGGTTGCTCGTCCGCAGGGTAAATATCAGGCAGCTGATGCCGTTCGAGGGTACACGCGCCTATTCGGACAACCTCCTGGGTGTGCATGACAGGGAGTTTCGGGCCTTCAAGGAGTACGCACGCACGCATTTCGACCTGCCCATGATCAGATCGGTATTTCCTGTCGGGACCGTGCTCAGGGACGTGATAATCGAGAGGAGCGGGGACCTCTCGTTCGGCCGGCAGATGGGATCATATCCCGTACTGGTCGGGATTCCCCTGCAGATGGAGCCGCGGAGCAGTATCGATGCGGTGGTCGTGGATCACGGTCCACGATCGGTGACCGCACTCCCCGTGCCTGTCGAGGTGAACCACCTCTCCCTCGCGGCTCTGAAGTGGATACCGGGAATCGGGAAGAAGAAGGCCGGAAAACTCGCAGCAAAACGGCCATTTTCCGGTATAGGGGAGTTCAGGGCGGTTGCGGGCGAGACACCGATAGATGCCCTCCTCTCGTTTTCACACCTCTTTTAACTCGATAACCTTGAGAATGTCCGTCCGGGTAACGATTCCCGCCAGGCGGTCCTGGTCAACCACGGGAATACGCCCGATATTGTTTACCGACATGATACGGAGTGCCTCGATGACCGGCGCCGACGGTGGAAGCGTGATAACTTCCCGGGACATGATATCCTTCACGATCATCGCTTCCCTGTCGATGGGGGGGACCTTGTGGACATCGGCAAGTGTCACGATCCCGACCAGGACGTCGTTTTGGACCACCGGGAATCCCAGGTGCTTGGACGCGTACATCTGGTCAATCACCTCCCGCACGGGCTCCCCGGGCCCGACGGTCATCACGTCGGTGCTCATCATGTCCCCCACCGTGACGTCTTTCAAGAGGAAGCTGTATTTTACCACCGTCGACTCCTGGCTCGCACCGATATAGATGAAGAAGGCGATGAGGATCAATATCGGGTTGAAGAGGAATATGCCGAATATTCCGAAGATGACCGCGAATATGCGGCCCACGTCCGCCGCTATCCGGGTGGCCTTGTGAAGCGGCATTCGCTTTGCAAGGAATGCCCGGAGGACTCGCCCGCCGTCCATGGGAAACGCAGGCAGAAGGTTGAAGGCGAAGAGGAATATGTTCAGGATCCCGAGATAGCCGAAGACAAAGACGAGGACTCCTGCAAGGGGAGGCGAGGAGACCAGGAGATGCGAGATATATACGAACACGCTCGAGGCCAGTCCCACCGCCAGGCTTGTCAGCGGGCCGACAAGCGCCATCGGAAGCTCGATGACCGGATCGGGCATACCCTCCTCCATGGAGGATATTCCGCCGAAGATGAGCAGGGTGATGCTGTTGATCTTTATCCCTTTTCTCTGGGCCACGATGGAGTGTGCCATCTCGTGCACCAGGACGCCGGCGAAGAGGCCGAGTGCGACAACCACCCCGAGGATGAATTCCATGTATCCGGCAGTTATCAGGGTCTGATCGATAGGGACCCGGTACACACTGGAGAGAAGGTCGCTTGTGAGTTCGATCTGGCTCCCGATGATCCATGCGAAGATCGGGATGATGAGGAGGAGGGTCCAGTGGATGAGGATGGGAATTCCATACAGGGACCCGATTTTGAGCGACCCGTTCATAAAAAGAGTATCTTTTTAACCATTATAGTATATATCTTCCATGATTGCGATGAGAACGCAGATTACAGAGTTGTTTGGCCTGAGCGTCTATACGGAAAAGAGCCTCCTCGTGGGAGAGGTAGAGGACGTGCTCATTGACATCGAGGGGAGAAAGATGGAATCACTCGTCGTGGGCAAGTTAAACCAGGAACTGGTGGATATCAAGAATTACAAGGGTTTAAAGATCCCGTTCCGCATCATCCGCAGTATCGGGGACATCGTCCTGATCCGCCACCTGCCCGGTGCATTCAAGACAGGAAATTTTGACGATGTGTAAGCGGTAGGGCCCGGATCGGATACAAAGATCGATACATTATGAAAAACCGGGAAGTTTTCAGCAATCTCATCACCATTCCACCTGTTTTTATCCGCCTCGACGGGCGCTCCTTTCATCGGCTCGCGACATGCTGGGGACTGGAAAAACCGTTCGATACCCGGTTTTCAGAGGCCATGGCGTCTGTTGCCCGGAGGCTCGTATCCGACTCAGGGCTCTCACCCGAATGTGCATACACCTTCTCTGACGAGATCAGCCTCTACTGCACCGAACTGCCGTTCAAAGGCCGGGTCGAAAAGATAGATGCCGTTTCCGCATCCTTTGCCGCAAGCAGCCTCACGATCGAGCTTGGATCAAAATATCCCATATCGTTTGATGCCCGGATCATCCAGATCACCCCCGAGCTTGCCATCGAGTACCTCATCAACCGCCAGAGCGAGGCATGGAGGAACCACATCAATTCCTACTGCCAGAACCTGCTGATCGAGAGAGGGCTCTCGAGGCGGGAGGCCGCCCACCAGTTGAAGGGGATGACATCGCCGGATATGCACGAGCTGATGTTTCGGGCCGGAGTGAACCTGGCAGAGACTCCGGCGTGGCAGCGACGCGGCGTCCTGGTATACAAGAAGAGAAAGAGTATCAGGGGATTCAACCCGAAGACCGGGACGGTGACCGACACGATGAGGAGCACGGTGGTGACCGGGAGGGACCTGCCCCTCTTCAGCTCCCCGGCAGGGCGGGCACTGCTTTCAGGAATCCTCGATCTTTGAGATCGAGATTGTGACGGGGATTCCTTCGATCTCCCATTCTGTCGAGAGATTCCAATCTTTTTCGGGAGAATCAACTCCTGGTGACCGGATCGTGAGGCTTTTCGCCCTGACCTCTTCCCGTATTCCATCCTGCCACATCTCCCCGACGAGAGCGCTCACCCTCCCGTTACTGATGCAGGCATCCGCCCTGATGTAGTCCTCCACGTTGAGGTCGAGCTGCCTCCGCATCTCCTGTATGCGGCGGATAACCTCGCGGGCATAGCCCTCGCTCTCGAGCTCGGGGGTGAGGGTCACGTCGACATAGACGGTGCCGCTGTTCATCGGCGCAGAAAAGACCGTTTCAGGCAGGGCCTCGGAGAAGGTCACCTGCGACGCCGATATCTCGTAGCTCTCCTCTCCATCGGCGAGGTGGACCGTCTCTCCCCTGTCGAACGCCGATTTGAGCGCGTTTCCATCGGCGGCGAGGATGAGTTCCCTGACCCTGGGGGCTCTCTTTCCAAACGACGGCCCAAGCGCCTTCATCACGGGTTCGGCCTTCAAACCTATCTTCTCCCAGTGTCCGGTTACTGCCCGCACGGTCCTCGCGTTGGCCCTGTCCCGGCAGATATCACTCAACCCTTCGATCGCGGCTGCCAGTTCTTTTGAATCGGTCACGACCACGCATTCACCCACCGGCCACCGGAGCTTTCTCCTGCCGGCCTGGCGGGCGTTCGCCTGCGCCTCGTCGAACGACCGGACGTACTCCATCGCCTGCTCGAGTTCGGGATCCGTCAGTGCGGAGTCTCCCCCGAACCAGTCGAGCATGTGGACGCTCTCGGGGTCGCCCGGGATCCGCAGGTTCCTGTACATCTCTTCGGTGATGTGGGGGACAAAGGGCGAGAGCAGCGTGCAGGTACGGCGCATCACGTAATAGATGGTCTCGTAGGCATGCTCCTTCTCGACAGACTCGCCCTCGAGCCACATGCGGGGCCTGACAAGCTGCACGTACCATCTCGAGAGGTCTTCGAGCACGAACGAGACAAGCGATCTCGTTGCCCGGTGAAGCTGCCGCTCTTTCATCGATCCATCCACCTCTGCGGCGACCGAGTTCAGGCGCGAGATGATCCAGCGGTCCTCGGAGCAGAGCGATGACAAGATGCTGCCGATATGTGATCCGTCCCATCTTCCGTCTACCGCCTGCGGAGAGAAGCCGTCAAGGATCATGTAGGGCAGGGGGAAGCGGTACACGTTCCAGAAGATATTGATTGCACGGTTGACGGTGCGGACGCCGTCCCAGTTGAACTTAAGATCATCCCAGGGGGCGTTTGAAGAGAGGACGTAGAGACGGAGCACGTCCACCCCCATCTGGCCAATCACCTCCTCGGGTGTGACCACGTTTCCGTAACTCTTGCTCATCTTGCGCCCCTCGGCATCAAGGGCAAAGCCATGCATGAGCACGCTCCTGTAGGGCGGGCGGTCGAACGCGATGGTGCTTGCGCCGAGCTGCGAGTAGAACCATCCGCGTGTCTGGTCCTGACCCTCTGTGATGAAGTCTGCCGGCCAGAGGCGGTCGAAGTCCTTGCGATAGCCGGGGAACCGGAGGGTTGCCCATGACGCAACTGCGGAATCGAACCAGACATCGAATATGTCCTCTACCCGGTACATCTCGCCTCCACACCGGCACCGGACCATGACCTGGTCGACATAGGGCCGGTGAGGGTCGGTCAGGGTGCTGCCGCTCGCCTCCTCGAGTTCACGCATCGTGCCAAAGACCCGGGTATCCCCACAGGCGCGGCATTGCCAGATAGGTATGGGTATCCCCCAGTATCGCTGGCGTGATATGCACCAGTCCCTCGCCTCCTTTATCCAGTCATGGAAGCGGGCGCTTCCCGCCCATTCAGGGAACCAGGTGACCTCTTTTACCTCTTCAAGCATCCTGTCTTTCAGTTCAGAGGCCTTCAGGAACCACTGTTCGGTCGCCCGAAAGATGATCGGAGTCTTGCAGCGCCAGCAGTGCCCGTACCGGTGAACAACGGAATCGCGGGCAAGGAGATGATCCCCGAGTTCTTCGAGGACTACGGGATCTGCATCCTTGATGAACATGCAGGAGAGTACCCCGGCATCTTCGGTGAAATTCCCGCAGGGATCGACAGGGCATATGATGTCGAGGCCCTCGCTGCATCCGAGGAGGTAGTCGTCCCACCCGTGTCCCGGGGCGATATGCACCAGTCCCGTGTTCTCGAGGGCCACAAAGTCCGCGGTGACCACCCTGTGCGAGATCTCACGCTGGAGGGGAACGACACTCTCGAGCGGTGACCGGTAGGTGAATTCCGTCATGCCCTCTCCCGGTCTCTTCTCGAGTATGGAATAGTCCTGGTACCGCCCGCTTCGGAGGACGGGTTCCACCAGTTCTTCCGCCATCCAGAGGATCTCAGATGTATTGTCCTTTTTGGCTTCAACCCGTGCGTAGACGATATCGGGGTGGACGGCGACGGCCACGTTTGCAGGGAGTGTCCAGGGGGTGGTCGTCCAGATGACGAGATACTCCCCGTCCCTGTCGTTGATCGGGAACTTGACATATATCGAGGGATCGGTCTCGTCCCAGTACTCCACCTCGGCATCGGCGATTGCGGTTGCACAGCGGGGACACCAGTTCACGACGCGGTACCCCTTCTCGAGCCTCCCCTCTTCGTGTGCCCGCTTGAGTGTCCACCATGCCGCCTCGATGTACTCGGGGTTGATGGTCTGGTAGGGGTCATCAAAGTCCATCCAGACACCGAGGCGCCTGAACTGCTCGCTCATCAGGTCCTTGTTTTTCCCCGCAAAATCCCTGCATTTATCGATGAATTTTCCGATTCCAAACGTCTCGATATCCTTCTTCGAGGAAAAGCCGAGTTCCTGCTCCACCCGGACCTCGATGGGCAGTCCATGCATGTCGTACCCTGCCCTGGCGATGACATTCCTCCCGCACATCCTCGTGTACCGGAGCACGGAGTCCTTTATGATCTTGTTCCAGGCTGTTCCGAGGTGAATAGTACCCGTGGTATAGGGGGGGCCGTCCACGAAGAAGAAATCTTCCGCGGAAGAGCGTAATTCCCGCGTTTTTTCAAATACCTGTTCTTTCTTCCAGTACTCCTGGATCGTCTCCTCGATCTCGCTGGCATTGTAGCTGCTGGTGACTTCTTTCACCCGAATCCCCCGATGGTGGTTCTCCCGCACGCGGGCATGAACGTAAGTTCTGTTATATTGCACGCCTGTGCCAAAGTAGTTTTTGACATGAAGGGCACTCCGCCCTTGCAGAAAGGGTAAAATGAGAAGGAGATGAACAGAGCAACATGACTCGCGGTCGTGAAGGTGTACCCGGTTTTAAAAGACCAGAGCAGCGATGTACAGGGGAAAGAGCAGGAGATCGAGATGAAGGAGTATGAATTGGTGGTGGGCGGGCACCGGCGCCAGAGCCCTGAGATAGCGAACGTATATAGCCCTTATTCAGGTGAAACAGTCGGCCGCGTGTGCCTGGCGAAGAGATCCGACATTGACGACGCGGCAGAACTGGCCGTCCGCGGATTCGGGATCACACGCAGGCTCTCCTCCCATGCGAGGTCCCGGATCCTCGAAGGCCTTGCAGCCGAAGTGAGGAAGAGGTCGGAAGAGCTCGCCCGACTCCTCGTGGCCGAAGGGGGAAAGACGATCTCGTTTGCCAGGAGCGAAGTTGCCCGGGCGGTCTCGACGCTTGAGGTCTCCGCTGAAGAGGCGAGACGGATTGGAGGCGAGCTGATCCCGCTTGACTGGTCGGCAGAAAACGAGGGAAGGTTCGCGATCACCCGGAGGTTTCCGGTAGGCCCTGTCCTCGGCATAGTCCCTTTCAACTTCCCGTTGAACCTCGCCTGCCACAAGCTTGGTCCGGCAATTGCGGCAGGCAACCCGATCATCCTGAAACCTGCGACAGCCACTCCCCTGTCAGCCCTGTTCCTGGCAGAGATGGCGCTGGATGCAGGATTCCCGCCTGAGACACTGAGTGTATTACCCTGTCCGGGAGAGAGGATTGAGCCTCTCTGCGCCGATGACCGGATTGCCCTCCTCTCGTTTACCGGGAGCCCGGAGGTGGGCTGGCACCTTCGGGAGATCGCGGGCAGGAAGAAGGTCTGCCTCGAACTTGGCGGAAACGCCGCGGCAATCGTTCATGGTGATGCAAATGTTTCGTATGCTGCGAAACGCATCGTGACTGGTGGGTTTACCAATGCGGGGCAGGTCTGCATATCGGTCCAGCGAGTGCTCCTTCACAGCGATATCTATGAAGAAGCCCTCGAGATGATCCTCTCCGGGGTCGGTGCCCTCCGATGCGGGGATCCGTCGGATGAGAAGACGGACGTCGGGCCCATGATCACTGCAGCGGCGGCAGAACGTGCGTACCGGAAAGTAATAGAGGCCGTTTCATCGGGTGCAGAGGTCCTGGCCGGCGGACAACCCCCCGTTGGAGCACTCTTCTATCCAACGGTCCTAGCAGGCACCACGCCTGACATGCCGGTGAACCGTGAAGAGGTCTTTGCGCCGGTCATCACCGTTACAGCCTACGACGACTTCCACGAAGCCGTACGCATGGCCAACCAGAGCGAGTTCGGCCTCCAGGTCGGGATTTTCACCCGGGATATCGGGAGGGCGCTGTATGCATTCGAGCATGCCGACGTCGGGGGTGTGCAGGTGAATGATATTCCGACATTCAGGGTCGACCACATGCCGTACGGAGGCGTGAAACGGTCAGGCACGGGAAGAGAAGGGCCGAGGTACGCGATAGAGGAGATGACGGAATTAAAACTCCTGGGGATAAACCGCCCCGGCGGGACGGAGTAGCC
>LKUF01000284.1 GCA_001412335.1 Methanolinea sp. SDB | reverse complement strand
AGCGGGGTCAACTACCGTGCCTACATGGATATGGGAAAGGAGAACGTGGAGCACTACAAGAAGATGAGTATCTCGTATGATCTCTCCAGGACAAAACTTGACGCGGATCTCAACCAGCTGCGTACCCGTTTTGAAGCATACGGAACACCCTCAGTTTCCGGAAACCAGATTGCGTATGGCGACCATGTCGTCAACGACAACTTCGAGGTTGTTGATTCCATTGAAAAGGACATGGGCAGCAAGGCCACGGTCTTCCAGAAAGTCGGAGATAAGGCAATCCGTGTATCTACCAATGTTATTGGCGCTGACGGCAAGCGGGCTGTCGGAACCGAGATCTCCCGTGTCGTCTACGATGCCGTCATCACCAAAGGGCAGACCTATTATGGCACTGCAGATGTGGTTGGGAAAAAATATGTCGTGGCATATGAGCCAATCAAAAATTCCGCAGGAGAGATCATCGGTATCCTTTTTGTCGGGACTCCTGAAGAAGAAGCCCTGGGTCGGTTAAAGGATGAGATCGTGAGAAGGACCAATCCCGAGACCCTCTGTGACATGGCTTTTGCGTTCTATTCCCAGATGGGATGGTTCCGGATCATCAAGACGGAATGGAACGAGGAGACCAAGACAAAGACCATTACTCTTGAGCACACCGTGGAATCGGAGTCATTCGGAAATGTCGGCAAAAAAGTCTGTTACTGTACTGCCGGGTTGCTTGCCGGGATTGTGGAGGGTGCATTCGGAATCAAGGTGCAGGGCCGCGAGGTAAAATGCCGTTCCAAGGGCGATGAACATTGTGTCTTCGAGATTAAAAACCGGGCGGAATAAACGGGATAATTCCCGTTCATATCTTCAATTTTTTGATCTCCTCAACGTTTCTTGCAAGAACTTCAATCTCCGAGTCGGTCAGTTTCATCTTTGACTCCATCTGGTCGAAGTCTCTGAGGAGTTGCTGTATGCGGACATACATCACGTACACCACAAAAAGCAGTAAAATAATGATAATACCGAAAATTAACAGTAAAATAAACTCAAGCGTCATTTTTTCCCCCGAAAGATCACTTTTGCAAACCGCTCGATGAACTTCTCCTTGCTCTCCTCTGACTTGATATCGTATTCAATTCCGGAGAGCCTGCCGGCGATCTGTTTCAAAGCGATGGAGGATGGAGATGTGGGAAACTTGATGACAACCGGAGTCTTCGATGATGACGCCCGCCTCACGTTCGGATCCTCAGGAATGATCCCGATGACCTTGACACCGAGGACTTTCTCCATCTTCTGACGGACATAATCCGGATTCTCCCCGCCTGTCCGGTTGATGATCACCCCGTATACATGGCCTCCTACCACTTCGGTCAATATCTTGGTCTTCAATGCGTCCACGATGGACGAAAGTTCCGGATTGACCACGAGTATCACATCATCGGCAACTGCCAGGGGAATTACTCCGTCCCGGCTGATCCCTGCGGGAGCATCGATGAGCAGGTAATCGCACCTGTCAACGAGGTCCTTCATGACGTCCTTTAGTTTTTCCGGGTTGGCCTGCTGAAATCCCTGCAGGGAGATGCCACTCGGAACGACCTGGACCCCTCCAGGGCCTTCATAAATAGCATCACAGATATTCGATTTTCCTGCCAGCACTTCATGAAGGGTGATCGGAACATCTTCAAGTCCGATAGCAAGGCCCAGATTGGCCATCCCGATGTCTGCATCCATTATTATGGTTTTTTTCCCGAACAATGCGAGACTCGTCCCAAGATTAACGGTCACTGTTGTTTTACCTGTGCCGCCCTTGCCAGACGCAAATGTAAAAACTCGGACCATTTATCCCTCCATAAAAAAGAAATTGCTGTTGATTTATATAAGTCTAATGACAAAATGGCGATTTTTTGCTATAGCCACTTCTCAAAAAGTCTTCTCACTTCGTCTTCGATGGCGTTTGATATTTCATTGCTGGGGGACACAGCGCTTCGGATGATAGCAACGAGCGGTGAGCCCTGGAATTCCATTCGGGATACGGTGACACCAGGATCGGTGATAGCTTCCCCTATTGCATGGAGATGACTGTAGCGGGCAGCCTCGGCGGATGGCGATTCCACCCCGTATGATCCGAGCGCAAGGCCATCGGTACTCGAAACGGTGAGGGCATCAAGCCCATACCGTTCAGCGATTATTCGGAGCCCGTCAGAGATATCACGCGCATCCGATATATCCGTACGTGGGGGCATGGATATTTTTGGTGTGGGTGCTCCACGATCCTTTGAAATGGCTGAAGCCGGTGCCTTTGGCTCTGCGGCTCTCTCTCCGTGTCTGACAAGCTGGCGGGAAACCACGGCAAATAACTTCGAGAGAAAAAGCGCATTCACAACCCCCAGAAAGAGGGTTATCGCGAGCAGCACGAGAATAATGAAAAGAAGGGTGATCTCCAGCGTGATTCCGTCCATATCTATCTCCCGCCCTGTCCCTTTTTCGTCTCAATCAGGTGTTCGAGATGGAGTTTTTCGATCATGACTATGCAGTTGTTCCGGATCTTCTGCGTCATGGTCTCGATATCCATGGAATCGAGGGCATCAAGCCCCTGGCAGGAGCTGGACTGCTCTTCGCCGGGGGAATTTGGAATCGATGCGTCGGTCTCTTCAGGGATCTTTTCTGTGATCACTATCTCCTTTTGATGGGGAATTGTATCGGATTTTGGCGGAATATTCTTCCTGATCACTTCTTTTTCGTACGTGAGGGATGGAGGTTTTTCCTGACGGCTCTTCTGGGTATTGCTGGTTGGAATTCCCTTGTCAGTGGTTATATCGGGCTTTTTTGTCTCCACACTCTTCAAGGGAATCACGGACGCCCGCCGCTCCTGGAGAGTGGCCCTCTGGATGCGCGCATTCGAATTAAACTCGAGAGCCAGCCCAAGCTGGGCTTCGCTAAGGCTTGAGAGAGCCGCGTCTACCATATCAGTGCCTATGCCCTTAATCCGCTCCCAGGCAGCATTCCCTTCCATATCGTCATAACGTGCCAGGATAAGTGAACCATTGCGAAATACCATCACAATCTCACTCTTATCTCTGGTAATTGTACAGGATCCACTGAATCGCTCATTTTTCAATTCATAAGCCAGTTCGTCAAGGCTTATCCCCCGCTTGAGTGTCCGGAAGGTTCCTCTGGGAAGTTGCATCTGTATTGGAGATTATCCTGTAGCGCAATAATAGTATTGTTAATTCCTTAAACGGGGGTCTTATGGAGTGAATACAGGGGATTATTTCCGGTCTTATTCTTCATATGGGGGCTGCTGATAATAGCAAACATTTTTATTTATATATTTCAAGAAAGATGTTTCAAAGAAAGGTGGCACAATAATGCTGAAACAGATTCTTGGTGAATTCTTAAAAATTGATGGTGTGTCGGCTGCAGTCGTGGTCGGAAGGGACGGTTTTGTGATTGAGAGCGCCGCATCCGGAAAGATGGATATCGATGCACTTGGAGCAATGGCATCAACAGGGCTTGGTACCTCCGAGGCGATGGGAAAGGAGCTTGGCAAGGGCGAGCTCAACCAGATGCTGGTCGAACTTGACAAGGGACCCATTATCATGTCCCCGCTTTCGGCAGACGAATTAATAGCCATTGTTGCCGAAAACGAATCAAACGTAGGCAGGATCCGATACGAACTCAAAAAGAATAAAGATCGTCTCGTCGCGGCCCTCTAAATATGACGCTCCCCGCCGGGAAGTATTCAGGGATTGTAAAAAATCCTTTCCAAGGCGAAGCCTTCTCAAAACTGGGGACATTCAGAGGATTATTGGAGTTGCGATCCCCTGCTGAGAAGGGGTTTATCCTATCCGAGTATGGGCGCGTGGCAGGCGCGTACGCGCGCGATTCGGATGAATTTTATAGAGGCGATGAAGCCCTGAATTATTTCAGACACCATGGAAGGGAGCTTTCCGGCGAGAACCAGTCTTCCGAATCGGAATATATTCTCCGTTCATATTCGGAACAGGAGTTCCAGGAGGCCCTGGAGTTCTGCACGGAACATGACCTCATCACCACCAGTGAATCAACCAGTGAACCAGCGGCAGCAGTGAGTCATGATGATGCCGGGTTGAGAAGCATCCTGAAACAACCTGGGGTTATTGCAGTTATGGCATTTTTCGAAGGTTTTGCGGTGAAATCCTTTGGAAACGCAGATTTTGAACAGGTAGCAGCAATTGCTGAAGATTTTCTCCGTGCTGGAAAGAGAATCTCAACCGATCTGAACATGGGGGGTCTTACCCAGATCCTTCTCGAGTCTCAAAACCGCAAGTGTATCATCGCACCATACGGGGATCTCAATATCTGCCTGGTCACGACAGCGGAGGCAAACCTGGGAATGTTAAGACTGGCCCTCAACAGGATACAGACCGAGTTAAAATGATAAACCGGAGATCCTTCCAGGGAAAACCACATTAATAACCTGTCATGCAGATATAAACTAACGGGACGGGGCACGGACGATGACAGAGGAAAAGAAGAAAAGATCGCTATTCAAAAGTATATTTGGCAGTGAGAAAAAGTCCGGGGATGAAAGTTTGCCTCCGGCAAAGGAGAAGATGCCCAGCGCAGACAACCTGGATGATCTGATGAAACGGATCGGGGTTGCATCGACAGGAATCATAAAAGAAGATATAGACAAACCTCCAGGTGACATTGCCAAAAAAGCAGATAATACTCCAGATATCACCGAATTTGAACTTGAGCCTGCCGATTTTTCAGAAGAGTTTGAAAGCGTGGTGAGCCCATCGCCGCCCCCTGTGGTCCCGGTACAGGACCCCCAAAAATCCGGACAATTCGGCGAAGAAGAGAGCGAAATACCCCCGGAGTCCCACCCGGGGCGGGAGAAGCGTCCGGCCCCGCGGTTTGAACCGGCAAAGAAGACTATCTGGACAAGTGAAAAATCCGGTCTCGAGGATACGGTCATCTCGATTGATCAGATTAACGATCTCTCAGGTCTGATCCTTCCAAAAGGAGCCACGTTCGAGGTAGAAGAACTAAAAATACGTCATAAAAGCACGATTTTTGGTGCCGAGGGCGAGGATGCCATACCTTACAGCGACGATATGTGGCGTGACGATCTATCAGAGTCAGGATTAAAAACACTTTCAGATGCGGCGTCTGCGGTTGGGGCCGAACCTGCAAAGGAAGGATTATTGAGCAAATTAAATCCTTTGAATGTCATCAGGCACGGTGTCGAGGAGTACGACCCACGAATCCATGGCCCGCTGGTGGATCTCAAATTCGTTCCCCGGGTGGGTGTTGAAGAGATCGAGATCTACCCTGTCAACGAGCCGTATTCGTATGTTCGGGTAACGTATGATCACGCGACACATGAATACACATACGAGGTGATCGAACCGATCCTCACCATGGCGGAGCAAGACCTGTTAGAGGATATCAAGGAGCGGATCTTCGAGCGTCTTGATATCAATACCCAGGATATTGTCTCCGAACTGGCAAAAAAGACCCTTCGGGATGTAACTGACGATATCATCGATGATTATGGTATATCCCTGACACCCGTCAACCGGGAGAAGATCCTGTATTATATGTACCGGGAGTTTCTTGGCAACGGCATAATAGATGCGGTGATGCATGACCGGTATATCGAGGATATCTCATGTGACGGTGTGAATACCAGCCTTTTCGTGTACCATTCCCGCTATGAATCCTTGAGAACCAACCTCATGTATCACAGTTCCGATGAACTGGACTCTTATGTAACGAAGCTGGCGCAGCGTTCCGGCAAGTACATTTCTATCGCCGAACCGATGCTCGATGCCACGATGAGTGATGGCTCACGTATCCAGATGACACTGGGAACAGAGGTCACTGCACATGGTTCTACGTATACCATTCGAAAATTCCGTGACGAACCAATCACCCCGACAGATCTCATCGAATGGTCGACATTCTCACCCCTCTCGATCGCATTTTTCTGGCTTGCCGTTGAGAGCGGCAAGTCCTGCATCTTTGCAGGTGGGACGGCGTCCGGAAAGACCACTTCCCTGAACGCAATCTCGCTCTTCATGCCGCCTCTGGCAAAGATCGTCACGCTTGAAGATACCCGTGAACTCAAGCTCCCCCACCCCAACTGGATCCCGAGCATCACACGGACGTCGTTTGATACCGAAGGAAAGGGAGAGATCAACATGTATGAGCTTCTCCGTGCGGCGCTGCGTCAGAGGCCTGAATACCTCCTGGTTGGGGAAGTCAGGGGAAAGGAAGCGCTCACCCTTTTCCAGGCGATGAGCACCGGCCATATCACATACTCGACCATCCACGCCGATTCTGTTGCAAGTATCGTGCACCGGCTGGAAAACCCCCCCCTTGATGTCCCCCGAAACATGCTGTCGGCTCTTGACCTGGTATCCGTGCAGGTTCAGGCCCGGGTGGGAGGACAGCGCATACGCAGGAACAAGCAGATAGTCGAGATTCTTGATATCGATCCAAGGACGAACGAGTTGATCACGAACGAGGTCTTCAAGTGGCACCCGGCAACAGACGAGATCACCTATTCGGGGAAATCCTTCATACTGGAAGAGATCATGGAAGAACGTGGCTGGGACGAGGAGCGCATGAGGGAAGAGCTCAAGATGAGGCAGGAAGTCCTGGAATGGATGCGTATAAAGAAGATCAGGAATTACCGGGATGTGAGCAATATACTCATACAGTACTTCAGGGATCCGACTGCAATCATGGAGAAGGTGAGAGCTGACCTGTATGAATAGTTATGAACGTATCGCATTCAGGCTGCTTGGAACGCGGGCGGCAACAAAGAGAGACAAATATGCAGACCTGCGAAGCTCTCTGGTGACGGCCAGGATGAAGATACCCTTCGAGGTCTATCTCTCGACTGCATATCTCAGTTCGGCTATCGCTGCGGTTCTCGGGGCTGTTGTCCTTGGCCTCATCACCTATATCTTCAATCTCCCTTCGCTTGTCACGTACCGGGGTGAAGTCCCGGACTTCATGGTCGCCATCTCGCAGTACAACCTTATAATCGGCACCATCCTTGCAATAATCATCTCTTTTGCCGTGATAGGGGGAATAACATTCGTCATATTTCTCGTATATCCCTCCGTTGTCGCCAGCAACAGGAAGCGGAGTATCGATGCAACACTGCCCTATGCCATAAATTACATCACTGCAATGTCCACTGCAGGCATCCCCCCTGCCGAGGTCTTCCGCCAGCTCGGAAACAGCCCCATCTACGGGGAGAGCGCGACAGAAGCCCGGTTTGTCTCGATGGAGATCGACCTCTATGGCAAGGATCTCATCGATGCCCTCCGCCTGGTCTCATCTACGACGCCGAGCATGCGCATGAAGGAATTTTTGCAGGGGTCGATGGGGTGCATATCGAGTGGCAGCAACCTTACAGCGTATTTCAGAACCAAGGCCGAGCAGTACTCGCTCGAGAACCGCCAGACCCAGAAACTGTTCCTCGATACCCTCGGACTCATCGCTGAATCGTATGTGACTGCGATGGTTGCAGGCCCGCTCTTCCTGATCATCCTGCAGTCCATAATGGCCATCCTTTCAAACCAGGCCCAGCCAATATTCCTGTACATTATCGTGTACCTTCTCATTCCATTCGGAAGTATCATGTTCGTGATCCTGATAAGCTCAATGACCCCGGAGGCCTGACATGGCGATAAAGGATACATTCTCAAACCTATTCCGGAGAGGAGAGGGGAAGACGGAGACCGAGACTGGTGGCCGCACCTGGCCCGTATCCAAACCCCCGGTTGAAGATAAAAAAACAGGGAAGTTTTCGTCGATTTTTAGCCGATCCAAGAGGGAGGCCGCCCCGGTGGATCTCGGATCCAGGGAACTCGATGAGTATGAGAAGGAGCAACACGAGATCTCGCATAAACTGGAAAAGGCAAAACAATCGAGGTCAGGGATCGCCAGGATCTTGAAGCATCCGCTCAGGTTTATCTTCGAAAAGCCTCTTCATATCCTGATCCTCGCCGTTCCCATAGCACTCATTATCTTTGTCTTCGGGACAGCATATGCCATCAGGGACTATGGGATGAGTGTGCTCTTCACCTCGACACTCGTCGATGATATTGTCATACTCTCCATACTGATCGTTATCGTTCCCCTCGCAATCCTCGACCTCCGCGAGACACAGAGGATCCGGCATCTCGAAGAGGCACTCCCCAATTTCTTCCGGGATCTTGCAGGTATGAATGATTCGGGAATGACCCTTCCAAACGCAATTCATCTTGTTGCCCAGAGTGAATACAGCACGCTCACCCCATATGTCCGCCGTCTCGATAACGAGATGTCATGGAACACCACGTTCATCGATGCAATCCAGCGCTTCAGGAGCAGGCTCGGAACGCCGCTGTCAGACAGGAGTATAGACCTCATCGCAAAGGCGAGCCGGGCGGGAGGCGATGTGAGCGAAGTGCTACGTGCGGCAGCGGTCGATACCTACGAAGTCATTCAGCTCCGGAGCGAACGCCGGAATAATATGCTGATATACGTTGTTATCGTGCTTATCTCCTTCATGGTCTTCATTTTTGTCATCTATATCCTTGTCACCACGTTTCTCTCCACCATGGCCGAAGCCGGGAGCGCGGCGATGAGTTCGGGAGCAGGGGCTGCGTCCTTTATCGGGGCTGTCGATCTCTTCTTCTACGAGAGGATCTTCTCGCATGCAGCCATGATACAGGGTCTCTTCTCGGGCCTCATGGCAGGCCAGATGGGTGAGGCGAGTGCCATAGCAGGCCTCAAATATTCGGCAATCATGCTCGTCATAGCCTGGGTACTCTTCAGGTTCTTCATCTGAATTTTAAAAATTCTTTTACCGCATTTTTGGTGGAAAAACCGATTATATACCTGGAAAATCCGTTTGGGTTTATGGGGTCTATATGATGCCCATCTCTGACAGCCGGTGTGGCAGGTATTCCCGTGTGACGAAGTCGAGCCCCTTGGCAGCGAAGGCCTGTTGCTCGGACTTGAGATTGAGCTTTAACTGGAGGTTTATCTGGGTCTTCCAGTAGTCCGTGCAGAACCTGGGATCAGTGAGCTCGCTTTCCAGGGCCGCGACATCTCTTTCCGTAAGGCGATCCGAGGGGAGATTGTAATCCCGTATATCGCTTGGCTGCACCCCGATGAACTGGGCTTTCGGAGTAGCAAGGAGCTCTGACATGTGCGCACTCTTGATCGCCCCGTAAGCAACGCTGGCATAGATACGGTACGACCAGGGATCACCATCCGTGAATACAAGGACCGGAAGTTCAAACCGGTCGTGTATACGGTTGAGCATCCTCCGGGTTGAACGTGCGGGTTGTCCCTTCAGGTGCACGAGAATCGCGTTGAACTCACTGTCAAACCCGTTTTCGATGAGTCGGGCATACATGCCGCCCGTCTCGATCGCAATGATGAATTGGGCGTCATGGTCGAGCAGTTCGATACTCTCGACATTGTTTGGAATCTGGTAACCTGCTTCACCCACGTCTTCCTGGCAATGGATCGTCCTGTCTCCCCTGCGGGTCAGCTCCTTCAGTTGCAGGGGGCCAAAGATTGTTGCCCCATCGTCTTCAGGCCGGAGATGGAATGCCTCCCGCTGCATATCGGTCAGGATCTCAAGGTCTTCTATGAGAAAGTTGCTCTCGTCCTGCGCGGAGAACTTGGCTCTCTTCCAGCTCTCTGATATGTAATACAACTCCCTCAGAGTGGATGACCGGTTTTGGTTGATCTGTGTCTTTAGAAAGGAGATCACGTAGGCCATCTTCAGGAGGTGGAGTGCACTCTTCGCCGTTGAAGCCGACCTGACACTCTCCCGGTCACCATATTTCCAGACCTCCGTCTCGTCGTCGTACTCAATGTTCCGCTTTGTGCGGGATGGAAGCGAGATGGATGGGGTCAACCCTTCTGTCATCTGTTCGTACCATCTCCTGGCGATGGATACGAGTTTCTCCTTCGCCTGATCGTCAAGTTCTTTTTTAGACATCCATGTCCACCATCACCACGGTCTTCTCATCAATGCCCCTGATCTCCATCGATCCGTTTCCGGCGCCGAGGTAGCTTGCTGTCCAGACAGAACCCGGCTCGATCTCGATCTGCCATACCCGGGTATACTCCCCGTCGAGCTCGCTCACAAACGCAGGCGGCGGTTCGACGTTCTCTCCGGGATCTCCTGACATATCGTATAATGTAATCCGGCCCGAAACGGAGGTGTAATTCCTGACCTCGATAATCGTCCGGTTATCCTCTGTCCTCCTCCTGGCGACAAGGCGCTTCATTATCCTGCCCTCGATGGATGA
>LKUF01000283.1 GCA_001412335.1 Methanolinea sp. SDB | reverse complement strand
AAGAGTTCTGCACCGGTAAGGATGATGATAATAAGCCCAACAGGGAACACTGCCCCGAGAATGAGCTTTGCCATACCTGCTCCTGCCCAACCGGCGACTCCGGTTGCACAGACTGTTGCGAGAGCTCCACCGATTGCGATGTATGCTCCGGCCATGAAACCACGCAGGAGCATGTTCCAGGCTGGAAGCCCTACCTTGTACTTCCCAGCATCGCCTGCTTTCGCGACGATTGCGACTGGGGGATGAAATACCATTTTTTACACACCTCTCTGAAATGTCCTACCTATACCTGTAACCCAAACTCACTTCTCGTATAGGTTCAAAATTAAAATCCTTTCTGGTCTTATTAATAATTTTCTAAATGAATTTGAAGTCTTGATAGTGATTTTCCTGTTTTTACGGCAATAATCGGATTTATGGGGGGATCAGTGTGCCATTTTTTCACCGCGGGTATATAATATCAGACCTTTTGCCGTCTTCCACTTGCATCACGCGCATATTTTCCGAATTCGCTCCCTTCAAGCTGATCACCCCTGAATATAGGTCCATCCCTGCATACCCGTAAGCCCCCGGGATCCATGCAGCATGAACCGCAGACTCCAATTCCGCATTTCATGTACCGATGGAGGCTGAAATACGAGCGCTCAAGCATCCCTCCTTCCTTCAGTATCCCGTGGACCGCAACCATCATCTGTTCCGGTCCGCAGACACAGATTGCATCGGCAGCACCGGGATCGACCTGTTTCAAGAGATCGGTCACAAACCCGTGATGACCGTACGACCCGTCATCGGTGGCAATGAAGAGTGGACAGCAGTCTTTCAGGATTCCGGGAAAGAGCAGCTCGGACCGCGTCCGTGCACCCAGCAGGAAGGAGACGGTACAGCCCTTCCTTGCAAGCGGAAGCAGTGGAGCTGCACCAAGACCGCCTGCCACGGCCAGGACACGTTTCCCGGGGGGAAAACCGTTCCCAAACGGCCCCCTGATCCCGATCCGATCCCCTGGCCCGAGCGCGAAGAGTGCCGAGGTCGCATCCCCAACTCTCTGGACTGTTATCGAGTTCTGGCCTGAAAGGGCCATGGGAATCTCGTCCACCCCCGGCACCCAGACCATGACGAACTGGCCCGGTTTGAAGAGTAACTCCCTGTCAAAATAGAATGTACGGATGGACGGGGTCTCCTCGGCAACCCTGTTGATCGTGACTATCACGGGAAGGCCTTCAGGCATGTGCGCACCCCACGATCTCTTCCGGGCTTTCTCCACGCTCGTCATACAGTTCACCCGCAATACGTGAGAATACTGCAGGGTCCCGGTATACAGCGGTACCGATCTCAACCGCTGACGCCCCTGCCATCATCATCTCGAGGACATCGTTTCCTGAGGATACACCCCCGCACCCGATTATGGGTATGGAACAGGCCTCGAAGAGTTCGTAGACGCATCGCACGGCGACAGGGAAGATTGCAGGGCCGGAAAGCCCGCCGAACCGGTTCCCAAGAACCGGCCTCTTCAGGTCGGTGGATATCCGCATCGCCTTCACGGTGTTTATCGCAACGATGGCCGATGCACCGCCCCGCTCCGCGGCAAGCCCGCACTCGGTGATGTCGGTCACGTTCGGTGTCAGTTTCACCCAGACAGGCATCCTCAGATCGGCAACCGCTCGCGTGCATGCCTCGACCAGTTCAGGGTCCGTGCCGAGTGCCGCACCGTAGCCCTCGGCGTGGGGGCAGCTCACGTTCAACTCCACGCCCGAAACCTTTCCGGTGAACCAGCCCGCCACCTGCCTGAACTCTTCCGGATTCCCGCCAAAGATACTCGCGATGACGGGTTCGCCCCTGACCGCAGCAAGTTCATCGACGAACTCCTTCGATGGATTGGGCAGGCCCATCGCGTTGAGGAGGCCGTCTTCGAGCTCGACCAGGCACGGCCCCGGGTGGCCGTCTTTTGGAGCAGGACCGATGGATTTCGTGACAACACACCCCGCCCCTGCCGCAAGGATGCGTGCAAGCGAGGAGCCGGTCGTCCCCAGTACCCCCGCAGCTAGGATAAGATGGTTTTTCAAGGGTACCCCGCCTGTATCAACAATTCCGGGCGAATGTTTCAGCATTAGAAGTAAGATCTGTGTAATTGTAATTATTTATTCTGGGGCCGCCAATAGTAGAGCTATGACAACCCTAGCGGTGCTGGGTGTCGGAAAGATTGGCGGGGAGGTCGCATTTTTGTCCTCCCTGCTCGGACTTGCGGACGAACTGATCATCTACGATGCAGCCGCCGAGTTCCTCCGTGCCCAGCTCCTCGATCTCCAGCATACCGGAATAGACGTCGGGATATCGACCGATCACCGGCTCGTGAAGGACGCGGACGTCTGTGTCTTCTCCGCAGGTCTCCCCCGGAACCAGAATATCAAGTCGCGGACAGATCTTTTGAACGCCAACCTGCCCGTTGCCACGCAATGCAGCAGTGCATTGCGCGGGTTTGGAGGAGTCCTTATCACGGTCACCAACCCGATGGACGAAAACAACTATTATCTCAGCAGAAAGATCGGTCTTGAACCCCGCCAGTGCATCGGGTTTGGCGGGCAGATCGATGGAGCCAGGTTCGGACTCGTCATGGGAGAATACGGTCTTTCCGGTACACCCTGGGTCCTCGGAGAGCACGGGGAACACCAGGTCCCGCTCTTCTCGCCGCTGGATGGCACCGCCCCTGAAGAGACCCGGGACGCGATCCTGGACCGCCTCCGGGGTGCCAGCATGGAGGTGATAAAGGGCAAGGGAGGCACGGTCTTTGGCCCGTCCTGGCATATCGCCTCCCTCATCAAAACCGTGGTTACCGACGCGAGAAAGACTACCAGCTGCTCCTGCGTCCTTGACGGGGAGTATGGACTCTCCCGTTGTTCTCTCGGGGTCCCTGCCCGGATCGGCAGGGAAGGCATCCTCGGGATCGAGGAGTGGGAGCTTGACGAATGGGAACGCCGCCACATGGACGATGCAGGCGCATATGTGACAGGACTCTGCAGTGCCCTCGGTGTCTGATACAGGATGGGAGATCTGAAAGCCGGCATGGAAGAGAGAGAGAAAGGTTCCAGGAGGGGCCCGGTGGATCTTGCGATAAACCAGGTGGAGTATTCCAATACGCCCGGCGGCCCGCTCATCCACATATTCGGAAGAGGTGCGGACAGGGCGGCAGTCCATCTCCAGGTGAGCGGTTTCCAGCCCTACTTTTATGCCCCGGCCGGCATGGTTGACGGAAAGGACCACCCTTCCCAGGTGACCGTCGAGCAGGAAAAGATCTATACATCCATCCGCGGCGAACCGTTACGGAGGCTGTACACGAACCGTCCGACGGATGTCCGCGAGGTCCGTGACAACTACCGCCACTTCGAGGCCGATATCCCGTTCACCACCCGGTTCATGATAGATACCGGGCTGACCGGGGGGGTCAGGGCACCAGGGGATGTTGCCGGGTACATGGAACTTGCACCCGCAGGCGTCAATGTGCCTGCCAGGGTGTGCATGGTCGACATCGAGTGTGAGGACCACCGGGGGTTTCCGGAACCCGAACGCGACGCGGTCATCTGTCTCACCTGTCATGACTCGTTCGATGACGACTACACGACGTTTGTCTATTTTCCGGGGACAAAAGATTCCGCAGTACAGGCGATCTCCATGGCGCAGGCACGGGAGAACGGATGTTTTGCAGAGGATCGTCATACGATCCTGACGTTTGACTCCGAGAAAGAGATGCTGAAGGGATTTTCAGGATATATCAATGAGTGTGACCCTGATATCCTCTCCGGCTGGAACTTCCTCGAGTTCGATATGCCGTACCTGAGGAGGAGGATGGAATACCTCGGGATGCAGGTGACCGGGCTTTCACGGCTGGAAGGCCAGACTGACAGGAACGCCCTGCGCGGGAGGGCGCTCTTCGACCTCCTCTCGGCCTACAAGAAGATGCACTCCACCCAGAAGGAGTCCTACCGCCTTGACTCGATCGCAGAGGAGGAACTTGGGGATACCAAGGTCCGCTATCGCGGGACCATCAGCGACCTGTGGCAAAAAGATCCGGTAACGCTCCTGGAATACAACTTCAAGGACGTCCAGCTCTGTGTCGGGATAAACCGAAAGAACCGGATAATTGAGTTCTACCGCGAGATCGCACGATATGTGGGATGTCCACTCGACAGGACGCTCAACTCCTCGAACATTATCGATATCTTTGTCCTCCGGAAGGCGCATGGAAGATACGTCCTTCCATCGAAGGGATTTGCCCAGGCCGACGAGTTCGAAGGCGCAACGGTCTTCGAACCTTCCAGGGGGGTGAGAGAGAACGTGGTCGTCCTGGACCTGAAGTCCCTGTACCCCATGGCGATGATGACGATCAATGCCTCTCCCGAGACCAAGGACCCGGAGGGAGAATTACGGGCTCCAAACGGTATCAGGTTTGAGAAGGCGCCCGACGGGTTGACGAGGAGCATAATAAGCGAACTCCTCCAGGAACGCGACCAGAAGAAGAGAGAGAGGGACCGCCATCCATACGGCTCTGACGAATATATCCTCTACGACATGCAGCAAAACGTCCTCAAGGTCATCATGAACACCTATTACGGTGTGAGCGGGTATTCGCGGTTCAGGCTGTATGACCGCGAGATCGGATCTGCCATCACCTCTGTCGGCCGTGCAATCATCGAGCACACCAGGCGGGTCATCGAGGAGATGGGCTACTCTGTCATCTATGGTGACACAGACTCCTGCATGATCAAGCTCCCTCCCGGTCCCCTGGAAGAGACCCTCGATGCCGCCCGGATGATCGAGAGGGCGGTCAACGAGAGCTACGCGGAGTTTGCCAAAAGCGAGCTCAACGCGGAGACACATTACTTCTCTATCAAGTTCGAGAAGGTCTACAGGCGGTTCTTCCAGGCAGGAAAGAAGAAACGGTACGCAGGACACCTCATCTGGAAGGAGGGGTCAGTCGTCGACCAGGTCGACGTCGTCGGCTTCGAGATACGGAGAAGCGACTATCCTGCCATCACAAAGACCGTCCAGAAGAGAGTCATGGAGATGATTCTCAAGGGGGAGGGCTACGAATCGGTGAAAGCCTATCTCGGCAACGTGATCCGCGATTACCGGGCCGGAAGGTTCAGCCTCGACGAGATCGGGATCCCCGGCGGAATCGGAAAACACCTGGACGACTACCAGACCGACGACGCCCATGTAAGAGGTGCGAAATATGCAAACGAGCACCTGGGGGCGGAGTTTGTCAAGGGGAGCAAACCGAAAAGAATCTACATAAAAAACGTGACATCGAAATACAGGAAAACCGATGTCATCTGTTTTGAATATGGTGATCAGGTACCCCCGGAGTTCGAGGTCGATCGCGAACTCATGCTCGAAAAGACGATAAAACAGCCCATTTCACGGATAATCGAATCCCTGGGGTGGGAATGGGCAGACGTGGACCCATCACGGACCACGCTTTCCCAGTGGGGTATCGGCTAAACTGCCGATGAAAAAAGAGGTGATTTAGTATGCCACACATCCCGAGGATCGTGATAGCCGGAACCCACAGCGGCTGCGGAAAGACCACCATAGCGCGGGGTATCATGGATGCCCTCACCCGCCGCGGACTCCGTGTCCAGCCGTTCAAGGTCGGTCCCGATTTCATCGATCCGACGCACCATACTGTCATCTGCGGGAGGAGTTCCCGAAACCTTGATCCGTTCATGATGGGCGGGGACGGTGTGCTGGAGACGTTCGTGCGTGCGAGCCAGGGCAGAGATATCGCTGTGATCGAGGGGGTCATGGGGATGTACGACGGCCTGATGGGGTCAGACCATGCCAGCACCGCACACGTTATGCGGATATTGCAGGCTCCTGCCGCCCTCGTCGTCGACGTCCGGGGAATGTCACGGAGCGCAAATGCGGTCGTCAGGGGATTTTGTGATTTTGGAGACGGGGAAGAGATCGCGGGGGTGATCTATAACCGGGTGGGAAGCCCGCGCCACCGGGCAATGATCGAGGAGTCGCTCGTGACTCGGCCTTTCGGGTTCGTGCCAGTTGACAGGGAGTGCACCATAGAAAGCCGGCACCTGGGCCTCAGGATGGCACACGAGCTTGAGAAGAGCCAGTGTATCGGCGATCTCATTGAGAATAGCTGCGACCTCGATGCCATGCTGGACGCTGCCAGGGCGGTGCCTGTTCTCCCGGATATTCCGGATCGCCAGGCCATGCCCGAATCGGTGCGAATCGGTGTTGCAGATGACGAAGCCTTCTGTTTCTACTACCAGGACAATCTCGACAGCCTTGCCCGTGCCGGGGCAGAGATCATTTTATTCAGCCCCATCCACGACCCGTTCCCGGAGATCGATGCCCTCTACCTGGGCGGAGGCTACCCCGAGCTCCATGCCGCAGGGCTCGAGAGATCTGCGTTTGGAGAGGCCGCACGGAAGGCGGCCGATGACGGGATGCCCATATATGCCGAGTGTGGCGGGCTTCTTGCCCTTTCGGAGAGCATCGAGACCGACCGGGAGTACGCGATGGCAGGAATACTCCCTGCACGGGCCCGCATGACCGGCCGGATCCAGGCCCTCGGCTACTCGGACGGTGAGTGGACAGGTGGGCTGTCCTTTGCACGACCAGGGTCCCGGATCCTCGGGCACGAGTTCCATTACTCGTGTGTGGAATGTAAAGCCGACGCCCGTTTCTCTATCCGACTCGCCAGGGGATCAGGCATCAGCGAAGGGCTCGACGGACTGTACGTCCACCAGGCGGCAGGGACCTACATGCATGCGTACTTCAGCCCGGAGTTTGCACGGGCATTCGTCTCCTCGGCGGCTGCCTATAAAAAGTCGTGAAGAGCGGATCGCCGGAAAAAA
>LKUF01000282.1 GCA_001412335.1 Methanolinea sp. SDB | reverse complement strand
AGTATCAAAATCACACCTAATAAATGTTAGAAAATGAAGATATAATAGTGATATGGAAGAAACCGTAGCCAATAATCCTGGAAGCGATACGGAACTCAAATATCAATTAAGAATTCAGGACCAGGAGTCGCAGCTCCTCGAGCTCAAGGTGAAGAATGAAGAGCTCCTGAGAGAGAATGCGCAATTGAAGAGGGAAAATAACCAGCTGAAGCGGATGCCTCTTTTTGTGGCAGTGGTCGTCGACCTGCTGGAGTCCGGTGATGTGTACCTTCGCCAGCAGGGCAACAACCAGGAATACCTCACCCACGTAAATGATGATCTGTATAAGAAATTAAAACCGGGAACCAAGGTTGCAGTCAATAATGCGCTCTCCATCGTGAAGATCGTGGGCAATATCTTTGACTCGAGGGTGAGAGTGATGGAACTCGAGGAATCCCCCGAAATCACCTTCGATCATATCGGGGGGCTCGAGCACGAGATAGAAGAGGTGAGGGAGGCCGTCGAATACCCGCTCACCAAGCCGGAGATCTTCGAGAGGGTCGGAGTCGAACCGCCGAAGGGGATTCTCCTCTATGGGCCGCCCGGCACCGGAAAGACGCTTATCGCAAAGGCGGTCGCCCACGAAGCCCGGGCCACCTTCATCAGGATGTCCGGAAGCGAACTCGTCCACAAGTACATCGGCGAGGGTGCCCAGCTGGTACGGGAGCTCTTCTCGCTCGCACGGGAGAGATCACCATCCATCGTCTTCATCGACGAGATCGATTCGGTCGGCAGCACGAGGACCAATGACGGGACTTCCGGCAGTGCCGAAGTCCAGCGGACGCTCATGCAGCTCCTTGCAGAGATGGACGGTTTCGACACCCGCGGGGATGTGCGGATAATGGCCGCAACGAACCGAGTGGACATGCTTGACCCTGCCCTCCTCCGCCCCGGCAGGTTCGACCGGACGATATCGATACCGCTCCCTGACAGGGCAGCCCGCCTGGATATCCTGAAGATCCATTCACGCCGGATGGTCCTTGAAGATGTGGACCTGGAACGAATCGTTGATATGACCGAGAACACGACCGGCGCTGAACTCCAGGCTATCTGCAGGGAAGCCGGAATGACCGCAGTCAGGCGGGAGGCGACAGGAGTGTCGCACCAGGACTTCATCGATGCAGTGCGAAAGGTCAAGGCAGAGACCATCCCCGACATGCGGATGTACACCTGACCTTCCCGCACATTCATTTTACTCTGAAAATGGCTCCGCCATTTTCATTCTGCATGCCTGTGTCCCGGCAGGGAATCAGATTATTTAGCCTGCTGGCCTCCAGGAAAGAACGTCCTTT
>LKUF01000281.1 GCA_001412335.1 Methanolinea sp. SDB | reverse complement strand
AGGCCGTTGCCGATGAGGTCGTTTAGCCAGACGACGTTGCCGGCGGCCGCATCCTTGATGCAGAGGCCGGCATCCGTATTATTTTCCATTATATTCTTCAGGATGAAGTTGTCATGGGCGCTGTCCCGGACGCTGATCCCCCGACGCGTATTCTCATGGCAATAATTTTCTTCAATCCTATTGTTCGTGCCCGTTCCGCCGATGTGGATACCATTATAGCACCCGGCGCAGTCGTTTGCGATGATCAGGCAGTCATTGAAGCCGACGATCTCAATACCGGCCACATGGGTGTCCGTCGGCCCGCGGACCGAAAAGCCCCGGATTTCAACGCCGTCCGCGTTCACGTCGAAGACCGGCAGCGCCGGGGAGGCGGCAGTCACGGTGACGGCTGTAGAGCCGTTCTCGGAGCGGATCACGAGCTGCCGGTTCACATCGACGTTCTCAATGTACGAGCCGTCGCTGACGACGATCTCGTCACCGGCGGTGGCCGCAGTTACCGCGGCCTGGATGGTGGCATAGCGGATCCCGGTGTTCGCATTCAGGACCGGGAGGTATCCCGGTTCGGAGACGGTAATGTAGTCCGTCTTCACCTCGTCATCGCTGCCGGCAGCGTTGGTCACCGTCAGCGAGACAGTGTAGGTGCCCGCGGTGTCGTAGGTGAACGACGGGCTCTGCCCGGTCGAGTCCACCATGCCGTCGTTCTCAAAGTCCCACGCCCATGCCGCCGGAGAACCGGTCGATACGTCGGTAAACTGGACGGTGAGCGGGGCATCCCCGGAGGTCACGTCCGCGGTGAAGTCGGCAACGGGTACCGCCGGTGTGGCAGTAACCGTGATGAAGTCGGCCTTTACTTCGTCATCGCTGCCCTCAGCATTGGTCACGGTCAGGCTCACCGTGTACGTGCCTTCCGTGGTATAGACGAAGGCAGGATTCTGGTCGGTGGAATCGACGGTCCCGTCGTTCTCGAAGTCCCAGGCCCATGCCGTGGGCGAACCGGCCGATTCGTCGGTGAACTGGACCGTGAGCGGAGCGGTGCCGCTAGTAATATCTGCGGAAAATGCCGCAACCGGCGCTGCCGGACCTGCAGCGCTGATGATCCTGATCTCAGAGATGTATTTTCCCGAGAGGCCCGTCGTTGTCGGGTATTGTTCGCCGCCCGAATAGTAGTAGTACCAGTATTCAGATGCGGCAGCTTCATGCCAGTCATAGTTTCCGAATGCATGGACGCCGAACGGGTTTGTGGAATCATCCGCCAGCCAGACCATCCGCATGCCGTCAGTATACCCCGTGTCGGGGTAGACACCCGGGTTTGTGTCAGCCGTGTTAAAATCGGTATACCAGGCAAGCACAATCGGCCCTTCGCGCGACGAGTATGCATAGACGTTCTCGTAGGCAAAGTCCATGTTCCAGCCGTCGGCTGCCTTGAATACCACCGTGTCGCCCGGGGACATCCCGCCGACAAGATCGCAGAGATCTTTGGCGTTTGTTCCCATCACGGCACCCATGTCCTTTTCAAGGACGTTGGTGTCCTCGCCGGGGTTCCAGCGCTCCTCTTCGGTCGTACCGGCAAAGACCGGCCCCTGGAGGTAGTAGTGCGTGACGCCGTCGCCCATCACCGGGAGATTGTTCATCATCCAGGTATAGTCAACGGTTGTTTCGGCAAGGACGGTCGTCCCGTCCATGTCGTACTTTACTATGTGCACCGCGGTCGTCGCCGCCGCTGCCGGCGCGGCGAAAATAGCGATGCATAGCAGAAAAACAAGTGTAAGGGCAAATCTGTTCATCAATTCAAACACCTTGTGCAGACAAATGGGGGTATCCCCGGATCATCCGTTAAAGGGAGGATCAACATAAGGTTTAATCAAGGTTCCTTTTTGCTTTTGTATGTTAATTTTTTATAATTAACATTATCGGATAACTGCGGATCGCATTTCATGTACGCCAAAACAGGGAGAGGCGTATTGAATTGTTATTTGAAGCGTTGAATAAAAATTATAGAAGATATTTCTTTCCGCCCACCAGGAGAACGGCTATTCCCACACCCATTACGAGTGTCAATTCAGCAATTCCTCCCTGGGTGGGGGGCGGATTTCCTGAAGCAACCACTGCCATAATTCCAAACCTATCGGAAGTTGCAGATAGCTTCCTGTTTGCAGTATCCACGCTGGTCTGAAGCAGTGTCCACTTGTTCTCCGACCTGTCCCAGCGGGCGATCGTGAGCTTGGATGCATCCCCTCCCGCGGCACTGAGGTCCTGGTCGGAATACCGGACTGTGACAGTCGCAGGTTTCGAAAGAAGGCCGGTGAGCCCTTCCACGGAAAATGCAGTGTTCCCGGCCGAAACACCGGAGGGGAGGCTGGGAAGTGTTGCCGTGTAGGGCGTAAGCGTCACCTGCGCATCCCCGAAAACCGCCCCCTGCGGGAATATGATGGAGATGCTCCCGTCTGAGGTGGCGAGAGTTGCCTGTTTATCGGGTGTGAGCTGGATGCTCACATCTTCGAACGGGGGAATATATTCCTCTGTTACCGTGAATGTTGTGCTCTTCTCATCGAGGAGCGTGCCATCCTCGAGGGTCATGCGGGATGTGACGGTATATGTCCCCGTGGAAAGGCCGGTAGTGATCGGTGTCTCGAACCGCACAGACATTGTGGGGATGACCGCACGCGAAAACGGCTCGGATGTTGCGGTGGCCACGGTATTACCGCCTGCATCCTTGACGGTCAGGGTATTTACCGCTCCGTAGTAATGGTGATTTCCGGTGTTAGAAAGCGTCGTCGCTATCATGATGGGTTTTCCGGCAACGACCTGCCCCGCACTTACATCCGTAATTGTCCCGGTTTCGATCGTTTTTGTTCCCTGGACGGTGAGCATGACAGGTACTGCAACGGCGGTGGCAAAGGAGGCCTGTTCACTGCCGGTGGTGGCGGGATGGATCAGGATGATGGCATATCTCCCTCCTTCACCGATATTTTCCGGTATCCTGATGGTGGCATCGAATGCCTTCCGCTCGCCCGGCTCAAGGTGGATGCGGCTTTCCGGCACTGATATGTAACTCCTGGCCGAATAGGGGCTGGCATCTTCGCCCGCCGGAAGTCCCTGGTAGGACCCCCCTTCCACCGTCTGCCCGAAGCCGAGGATGTCTATAGCGTAATCGGACGGGCTGTCAGTCTCCTTGATTGAGACCGCCATGGGGAAGATGTAATTGGTCCCCGGCTTTACGTCGATCATGATCTTTGCCCCCTCTACCTTAAGGGCTGAGGCTGGAGACGAAATGAGCGCAATGGCAAGCAGCAGGGCAATAATAACAAGGATTTTTTGATAATGATTATTCATTTATTATCCTCCACAAGTAAGCAGATGTGTGCATGAAAAGGGAAAAAGGGTTGTGATGTGAATCGCGGCATGGACTCACACCACGGGCTGACTCATGGGTCCAGGGGGAGAGTCGATAATTAAACAGATGCACCAGTGAAGACAATGGTAATGGTATATGAACCAGCCTGATCACCAACTACAACCTGCTGCTGGACTCCAATGTCAGCAGTGTCTGTACCGGCACTGCCGGAAAAGATTGGTGAAAAGGGAAGCCCCTGGTATGCACCTGCATCCACGTTGATCTCGAACGGATTCGATAGCGGTGTTCCGCTGGAGAGCATGTAACCTGTACCGGCGCCTGTATTTTGATCAGCTGCATCCACCGTCCAGCCTGCAAATGTTGAGGTAACCGTAAGAACGGTTGTTTCATCAGTATACGTGTTACCAGGAGTCATTGCTCCAAAGCCCACATCAGCAGTTACACTCACATCGATAGTTCCGCCGATTGATCCTGTTACCGTAATGGTGTCCGATTCCGCCGCTGATACCGCTCCCGGGAGCGCCAGGAGAAGAAACAGGGCTACAAGTCCTGTAAAGATAACTTTTTTCATTTAATTAACCTCCGAGGTTACAGCTGTCCAATTACCTTAACAAATTAATATACCTTTTGAAACATTTCTGAATAATAACATAAATTAATTAACACGAGCTAAAAAAGCGAGAGATTATCGTTTCAGAAATCCCAGGACAAATTCCGTCTCACCCGGACCCAGGCTGACCGTTTTTTCCCAGTTCTTATACCCGGTCATTTCCAGGACCACCAGGTGTTCCCCTGCGGGGACTTCCCGTATGGTGAGAGGAGTGTATCCCCTATTATCGCTGTCCAGGCGGACAATCGCATGTGAAGGGAATGACCAGATCACAATCGTCCCTGTCATTGTCCCAAGTCGCGGGAAGAAGTAGAATGTTCTTCCCGCCTCAACCGTGATTGTCTCTTCCCAGGCTATATACCCGCTCTTCTCCAGGACGAGATGGTGCTCCCCGGTCCCTACTTCACGTATAATGAGTGGGGTATACCCCACCTCTATTCCGTCCAAGATAACCTGCGCCTTCGAGGGATATGACCAGATCATGATGGTCCCTGTATTCGATTCCAGTCGGGCGAAAATATGCGCTGTTTTTTTCGCCTGCACAAATATGGTACCTTCCCATTGCGCATATCCGGGCTTTTCAAGGAGAACCTGATGCTCCCCCACGGCCACGTTCTGGAGAGTAAGCGGCGTGTACCCCTTCTCCACGCCGTCGAGAAGTACCCTGGCCTGCGGAGGGTGTGACTGGATACTAATCCGTCCCGTCTCCAGGGGATACACCGTGATATAATCCAGCCTCAGGCAGGAATCTGATCCTGAAGGGTTCCGTACTGTCAGCCTGACACTGTAAGTTCCCGGTGTATCGAATACTGTAACCGGATTCTGGTCCGTGCTGTCGATGGTCCCGTCGTTCTCAAAGTCCCAGGCCCATTCTGCCGGCGAGTTTTGAGAGAGATCGGTAAATGACACCTGCAACGGCACAGGTCCGGTAAGGGGCTCTGCAATGAAGTCGGCAACGGGAGCCGGAATTGTCCCCGGGTAGTACCCAGAGACGGTTGTGGAAGAATCCGCAACCGCTGGATGAACACAGAGAAGAAGAAGAAGTGGTAGTAGCAGGAATGGAATGAATAGCCTGTAGTCCCTCCTCCGTGAACCTCCTCTCATGTATATTGCTTTCATTTCTTTCCTTTATCCCCGATAAGATCGATGATCTCCTGCGCCTCGTTAATCATATATGCAGCATCTTCGGGACTGATCATAAACAGGAATGCAAAAAGGTATACTTTTGTGATAAACCTGTCCATTTGTGCGATCGTTGCCCGTTCGTTGCCCTTGTCCCACATCTTTTCCGCCTTATCAAGGGGAGAGAGAAGATGCTTCTTTCCCCAGTCAGAGATATCAAGTGCCTCGACATACACATGGAGGGCGTCAATGCGTTCGCTGACGGAATACTCGGATACCTCGATATAACCCTCCCTGGTAAGGGTGTCTGTTCCGTAACTGTTGGTCACTTTCAGGCTCACGGAGTAGGTCCCTGCAATCGGGTACATATGAGTGGGGTTCTGCTCTCCACTATCGACGATTCCGTCATTTTCAAAATCCCATTCCCACTGGGCTGGTGAACCTGTGGATGTATCCTGGAAATAAACGGTGAGGGGTGGAGGGCCGGATACCGGACTGGCGGAGAAATCCGCAGTAGGTGGTACAGGATTGACAACCTCTCCTGTAACCGTGAGTGTATTCGCTGCTTGTGCTACGGTAATCATCGCTATCAAAAGAAAGATAACGATGAGAGAGAGGTATCTTCGATACATGCTCCAGTCCTCAGTTCACTGACCCGGTGAAGGTAATCTCCACGCGATATACACCACTGGTTAACGATACATCGCCTGGTACCGTGGTTTGATTAAACCAGAGGTCATATGTCCCTGCACCGTCTGACTCATCAAGTATGACAGCACTACTATTCGCACCGACATAAGAATCCCCGGACTGTGCTTTTACCTGCATCTCCGTCGCAAGGTACTCCCCCCCGGTTACCCAGCTGGTGCCCTCAACCCATTGGGACATATGCCCTTTATGCGGATTTTCTGACGTGTCGCTCACCTTCACGTCCCAGGACGAGGCTGTTGTGGTAATGGATAAATCAACGGCCGTATTATTCACATTATCACTATTGGGTGTAAGATCCCAACCGGCGATCTCACCTGTCGCATCGACATCTATTGTTTCGGGTGCAAGTACGGTTATATAATCGGTTTTCACCACTGTGTCGCTTCCACCTGCATTTGTGACCGTGAGTTTAACTGAATATGTTCCTGGAGAGGTGTACGTATGCTGGGGATTTTTTGTGGTATAATCCGTTGTGCCGTCGTTATCGATATCCCATTCCCATCCTGTTCCTTTTTCCATATATTGAGATTCATCCACGAATTGAATTGTCAGGGGTGCGTAGCCAGTTGTTCCAAGGCCAAAATCGGTTATTTCATCAAGATAAAGAGTATTAGTTATGGTCCCTGTCGCATATGACTGGAATTTTACTGTTTTTATTCCGGAATAGCCTGATACCTCGAGCGTTTCATACTGCCTGTCAAGTGCATCCGAATATGCTGCCACCTGCGTATCATCGATGTAGATCCGCAACTCTCCGTATGCATATCGTTTACACCAGTAGCTGATCACATCGACATCGGTCAGGTCTACGCTCTGCTCGATTGAAGCGGGAGAACCTGGCGGGGCCATTAACCTGGCGGAATAACTTCCCACTTTATAGGTCGAGGTATATATGGTTGTACCATTCTCTGTAGTCCACCCGGAAAAATCTCCTGTCTCAAAATCGCCATTTGTTATCAGATCTCCAGGTATAGATGAAGAGAAGTCTGCTTCAGGAGGGGGGATTGGGTCATCTGTAAGAAGATGGATGTCAGATACATACTTTACAGAAAGGCCGGTTGTTGTGGGATACAATTCATCACCGGACTGGTAATAATAGTAGTATACAGGATCCGCTGCTTCATGCCAGTCCCAGTTCCCGAAAGCATTCACTCCAAACGGGTTTGTGGAATCGTCGGCGAGCCAGACCAGCCGCATCCCGTCAGAGTAGCCTGTGTCGGGGTAAGACTCGGGCGGATAGAGACCGAGACCGTCAACATACCAGGTGAGAACCATCGGACCTTCAGTTGCGGAGTACCCATATACATTTTCATAGGCAAATGACCTGGAAAGGCCATCTTCCGCCTTGACGAGAATTACCTCACCGGCATTCAACCCTCCGACAAGGTCGCAGAGGTCTTTTATATTCGTTCCTTTTATCGCACCCATATCTTTTTCGAGGACGTTTACATCTTCTTCAGGGTTCCACCGGAGCATCTCCTCTATTTCCGGATCCGGATCATCCAAAAAGACCGGGCCCTGGTGATAATAATGGGTCGAACCGTCACCCAATACAGGCAGATTCGCGGCCATCCACTGGTATGTGACAGTGGTTTCATCAATTACTGTTTCCCCGTCAATGGCATATCTCACAAGATGGACGCTGGTCGTAGCTGCAAACGAAGGTGAAATAAGAATACACAGGCAGAATAACAAGAGAAAATATCTTTTACTCACAATTTTATTCCATTGCGTCATCCGCTGAATACCAGGGCCGCCATGGCATTCGGTGGATTTATTGACCAATCCGGATATTCTGCAGTATCCCATTTTTATTCACCATTGATCTCTTGTCAAACAGTCAATCAACTATAGGAATGTAGATAAACTATATTATAATTACTTTTTTAAAAATTCATTTTACTTTATTGACTTGTTTTATTTAAAAAAAAAGGAATGGTGTAAATTTACGCTATCGGTGTCGTGGAAAACCCGTACAGCGTGTCGGGATTCTCCATCACAACCCAGTATCCCTTGAAGGGGAGGAGATCGTGCACCGTTCCACCGCGTGGATAACTCCATCCCGGCTGGTTATAGGCAGGGCTGACCACGATGGTGTAGCCGATCAGGCC
>LKUF01000280.1 GCA_001412335.1 Methanolinea sp. SDB | reverse complement strand
CCATACACCTCGTCGGTGGAGATGTGGACGAACCTCTCGACCCCGCATTTCAATGCAGCTTCGAGCAGGACATGCGTCCCGAGGACGTTGGTCCTCACGAATACCGATGAATCCTCGATCGAACGGTCCACATGGCTTTCTGCGGCAAAATGGACGATGGTGTCGACATTCTGTCTGTCCAGGAGGGAAAAGACCACGTCGCGGTCGCAGATATCACCCCTGGTAAAGGAATAGCGGACGTTATTCTCGATATCCTTCAGGTTTGCAGGATTTCCTGCGTATGTTACTGCATCGAGGTTTGTTACCGCTATATCCGGGTGTTTCTGCAGCATCATCCGGATGAAATTGCTCCCGATAAAGCCAAGTCCCCCTGTGACAAGAATCCGTTTCATGAAATCCCCCTGGTCAACCGTGTTTCAGTCCCGGCATGAGCCCCCAGTCATAAGGAATCTCGTCCGTGTCGGGGGGGAGACGGTATTCATCCGGTTCATTGTAATTGAATGGAAGGGTTGGAATGCTGACGAAATATGCTGTCTCTTTACCGATACCCTTAAATCCATGGTATACACCGGGGGGGACTGATATCAGCACAGGGTTCTTCTCCCCGACGAAGAATTCCATGATATTGCCATATGTCGGTGAGTCCTTCCGCGCATCGTAGAGTGCGACCTTCATCATCCCATGTACGCAGGTAAAATTATCGGTCTGCTTCTTGTGGTAATGCCATGCCTTCACGACGCCGGGGTAGGCGGTGGTCATGTATACCTGGCCGAATTCCTGAAAAATATCGTCGTCACAGCGCAGGATCTCCATCAGCCACCCCCTCTCGTCCGGGATGACCCGGAGCGATTTCGTAACCACCCCTTCGATACGATTCTCCATACCTATCAGTTGGTTGCGAATGCAACAAGAACATTACGGATATCCGGGGATGTCTCATCCCCTGCCAATCTTTCGATAGATATCCTCGTACTTCCTGCTCACAGAATCCCAGGAGTAACTGGTTGCAACACGGTGACCCTCGTGTCCCATCTTTTCTGCAACAGCAGGATTATCCATCAGAAAACGCATCGCACGGCAGAGGCTGTGCGAATCTTCGGGCTCAATGACAACTGCATTCACCATATCCTCGCACAGTGCGGGAATCCCGCCGACGCGTGAAACCACAACTGCAAGCTCTGCCGCCCATGCTTCGAGGAGTGTCAGCGGCAATCCTTCCCAGCGGGAAGGGAGGAGAAAGGCGTCCGCTGAGGCATACTGCCGGATCAACTCGTCATGGCCGACCGTGCCAGCCAGGTGAACAACATGTTCCAGGGAATGTATGGAGATAAGACGGGAGATCTCCTCCTTCAATGATCCTTCACCGATAATGGCAACAGAAAACCCGCTTTTCATCTTCACAAGCTGGATGACGGCATCTACCAGCACGTCAAGACCCTTCTGGTGCTCGAGTCTGCCGACAAAGAGGAACTTTGACACAGCAGTGATCCCGGATTCTTTTGCAAGAGAGAAGAATGTCTGATCAACGCCATTGGGGATATAGACGGCATTCCCGATTCCCTGTGCAACAAAATCGGGAAGACTCAGTTTGTCAACTGTGGTGATGCAGGCAAACCCCCCGTATTTTAAGAAGAAAAGTTCCATGTGCCGTTTCAACAGCGGGAAACCCGGATCATTGAACGAGACCCCATGGCAGGTCTGGATGATTGGGATGTGAAACAGCCGTGCAGGAATAGACACGAAAAATCCCATGTCCGGTGAGTGCGAATGGATGATATCGGGTTTTATGCCTGAAAAAACTCTGAAAGCGGAGAAGAAGAGGATCACCAGCGAGACAATTCTCTTGAGCGTGATCCGGTCATAGTTCTGGGCACGGTCGGAAATTCCGCATTTTATTACATACTTATCCTCGACAATCTCCCGGCAGTTGGTTGTCAGCACCCACACATCATGTCCCACATCCCTTTGACAGGACGCCAGGCTGTGTACGACATGTGCATCGCCGCCGATGGCTTTAGGATATTTTTTTGCTACATGGAGAATTCTCATGGTAGAGCGCGCCTGAACACCGGAGTTGTCAACGCTACGAATCAAATATGACCGGATCATATCTTTGCTTTTGGTAATAAAGTGGTCCGACGGCAATTATAATAATTTAGCAATGTTCATCCGGGTAACACCAATCACGTATATCAGGTTCCAAAAACAATATTTTTCAATGAAAACCGATGGGCAGGGAATACGTCTTGCTGTTGTTCTATTGAACTGGAACCATTCCATCGAGACACTCATCACCCTGTCCCGAATCCAATCCTGGAATCTTAGTCCCCTGATAATTGTCGTTGACAATGCATCGACTGAAAATGAAAGGGAGATTCTCCAGGAGAAGGCCGAGGAAATCATCTTAATTCAAAATTCACAAAACCGGGGATATGCGGGGGGGAATAATGTCGGAGTTCAGAATGCACTTGAAAAGGGATGTGAATATGTCTTATTACTGAATGCCGACGCAGAAGTATCAGAAGTCTGTGTAAAGAGCCTCCTTTCAATTCTTGAAAAAGAACGCGATACCGGCCTTATTGGGCCGCTTCTGAAAGAAGGAGAAGTCCTGTATGCAGGAGGAAGGGATATCGGAATATACTCGAATACCCGTGTTCCGTATCACGAGTCCCGGGACAAGCCACATATCATTTCTGTTGATTACATCCCGGGAACCGTGTTTCTTGTGAAGTGTGAGGTTTTTCGTACGATCGGTTCCCTTTCAGAGGACTATTTCTTCAGCGGGGAAATAGCCGATTTTTGCCGTCGAAGCAGGGATGAAGGATATCGATGTGCAATATACACTGGATGCACCGCGATACACCATATTGACAGATCTTCATGGCGGGATTTCATTTATCCCTACTATTCGCTCAGAAACAGGTTTCTTTATATGCGCAGGCATGGAAAATTTTTGTATTTCGGGTTTTTTCGCTGGTGGGCACATGGAATGCTGCATAAAACCATAGCATATGTACAGGGAAACCATCAGCTTGCGTGTGCGTTGAATCTCGCAATGAAAGATGGGATACAGGGAATTTATGGAAATCAACACGAACGTATCAAAGCCGCGTGTCACCATTGTTATTCCGAACTGGAATGGAATGCGTTGGCTTAAGGGCTGTCTTGATGGACTTGCAAAGCAGGAATACAAGGACTTTCAAGTCATCATTGTCGATGATGCGTCCACGGATGGCTCAAAAGAGTTCATACAAGTGAAGTACCCCCAGATAATTGTACAGAGTAACAGAGAACAGCGAGGTTTTGCTGTAACCGTCAATAAAGGAATTAAATCAGCAACAACCGAATATATCGTTCTATTGAATACAGACACAGTCCCATCTCCAGGCTGGCTGCAGTCTCTCGTCACCGAAGCTGATAAAAATCCTCAAGAAGTGGGTTCATTTGCTTCAAAAATGCTTCAAATGGATCAACCAGACATAATTGATGATGCTGGTGATTTATTACTGATTGATGGTTCCGCAATGAAACGCGGCCATGGCAAACCAGCAGGTGAATATAATACTTCCTGCGAGGTGTTCTCTGCGTGTGCCGGAGCCGCGTTATATCGACGAAAATTCCTTGAAGAGACGGGTGGATTCGATGAGCATTTCGAATCCTATCTTGAAGATGTGGACCTGGGTCTTCGTGGACATCTCCTCGGATACTCTTGCATTTTTGTGCCAACGGCTGAAATACTCCATTATGGGCACGGATCAGCAATCCCAACAGATCGCTATATAAAACTCGTCACCAGAAACAGGCTAATGCTTCTGCTGAAAAGCTTCCCCCTGCACCTCCTTGTTCATAATCTTTTCTTGATTCTCAAGGGGATGGGAAACCACGTAATTGCCTGCAGAAAGCCTTTAGCATCAATAAGTGGATATGTATCCTTCTTACCCTGTATTCCCCACGTTTTCAAGGAGAAAAAGGTATTGCATGCACGGAATGTGCTTTCTGATAGTGAACTGCTGAATCTGCTCGCCGACAGGGATATCCCCCCACGTGAACAGGAAGGAAACAGGTGAATCCATGAAGATACTCTATTTAAATACAGCACCACCCCCAAAGATTCCCGGGACAGATGCTGTTGAAAACGAGATCTTTTCCCTGCAGAAATCATACAATGGTCAGATTATCAATTTATACCCATTTAAACGACCCATTTCCAGGTTTCCTCTTTATTTTTTAGGTCTCCATGCAAGATCCCAGCT
>LKUF01000279.1 GCA_001412335.1 Methanolinea sp. SDB | reverse complement strand
GGTGTGGGGGCGGATAGCCCCTACAAAATGTATCCGGTTTATCAAACCTACCCACACCAGGTAGCGAAGAGCCCAAAAATAATGCTGGAGCAGCTATTCTCACGTGAGCATTCCATGAACATCCACCCTCTGGATTCCGTATAGTCGCCATGGAAATCACGGGATGACCGAATAGGTGGTGGAACCGGGTATGGCAGCTCGCGATTATTTCTCTTCACAGGTCCGGTGACGTATCCAGGGTATTCAGGCCGCATCCGGGAGTTCGGCCTTTCGGCGGGATGCAAGGTATTTCTGGACCAGGTACTGGATGCCGATGCCCGCGAAGGCACAGATGAGCCCGCCGACCGTGCCAATGAGGATGTACTGGAGGGCGGTGTCGGCAGTATATGGAAATTCCGGTACATTGCTCGCAGTAATTGCGTAAATGCTTGCTCCGTACGTGATAAGCCCAATTGCACCGATAAAGAACGGGAAGGCCACGACCTTGGCCAGGTTAGGGCGGTCATAGAAGTAACTGTCGATGATAATCCCGACGGACGAGACCACTCCGGCAAGGGCGAGCCAGAGCACTGCTCCAAACACGAAGATGAGAAGGTAGATCAGTATGCCCACTTCGGCGTAGTATACCAAAACGTTCATGAGACCCATCACAACCCCGATGATCACGAGGAGGACTCCCGCTATGTAGGTGACAAAGGAGAACTTTGCCCGCCGAAGCGATATCCGCAATGCATTGACAAATCCTTCGAAGACCTCGTCAATTCCGAGTCCGCGGTACAGGAGGTAGATCCCGATTCCTCCGACAACCACGATTGTCGCGATCTGGGGACGGTTCATGAGGTAGGCGACTGCCCAGAGCATCATGGCAAGGCCGAGCGGTGCGAGAAACAGGCGCGCAACCTTTGGATCATTCAGGAGTTTCTTGATGATGTAATAGGTCCCCTCCAGGTTCGGGATCTGGTTAACCACCACCCTCCTGATACTTGATACGGCGATCTTTGACTGGACGATGGGGATGACAAATTCGTCCTCTGCCCCGTCTGTAACGACGATACAGCTGGACGTTTTGGTCTCCATGACGACCTTTTCGAGAGAGGATGCAATCTTCCTGTCGCCTTCGATCATGTGCATGTGATTTCCGGTCACGATGGCGATCTCTACGTCCTCGCCTTTCTCCTTTAATTCGTCATAGATCTGAACGGCCTGGAAGATAGCGTTCAGGTCCGAGTCTTCCGGATCGGCAAGGCCAAGGCTGGTGGCTGCGGCGAGACATGAATCCCTTCCGATTATGGGACTCACCAAGTCGGCCTTGAACCCTATATCGTCGTCACGATCGACACTCAGGACAAGCGTCCGTCCCGTCTGCATCACAATAGAAATCGTAATCAATCTATTAAATCGTTACTTTCGCTGGGGAGTAAAAAGGGTATATTATATGAGTTTTGAGCGCTGGAGAAGCAGGATGTCATCAGTGGTGAGCTTCTCTCCTGCCCGGAACATCTTGAAGAGATGTTCGGCTTCCTTGCGCACGGCCTTCTGCTCCTTCGTAACCTTGGTCTTCTTGGTCTTCTTGCGCAGGCCGCTTATAACCTTGTCATAATCCCTCAGTTCCTTCTGGCAGGCAATGAAATACTTGTGCTCGGCGTCGGCAGATTCCTGGGCTTCGACAAAATTTTTGTGAGCGTTGTCGGCTTCTTCCCGTGATTTGTCAGCTTTCCGGTAGAATTCAACCATCATGTCATGGTGCTTCTGGGCCAGTTCAGCCATCTCGGTGACCTTGGCGTGGAGTTCGGAGGCCTCTTTGCGGAAATCCCTGGCACTGTTGATCTTTGCCTTGATCTCCTTGTTCTGTTCAAGTTCGGCCTCCTGCTCCTTCATCGACTCCTTCATCTGCTTGATCTTGTCGATCAATTCCCGCTCTTTGTCGGTGCTGATGACCTCGGTCTGCTGACGGAATTCCAGGTGCTCGATCTGTTTCTGGAGCTCCTTTATGCCCCGGTTCTTGATTCCGCCATGGTCTTTTTTGAATGCCTCGATCTCTTCGAAGAGAATATTGGCCTGCTCATTGATCTCGTTTCGCTGATCCTTGAGACTCTGGACCTCGTTGTTGTAGTGGTCGCGGAGTTCCTTGTTCTTCTGGGCCTCCTCGACGTACTCACGGGTCTGGCCGTTCAAGGTGTTCCTCTCGCGTGCGTGGGAACTGGCGAGCGCGTTCAACTCGTTTCTGCGGTTTTTATGCTGTTCAGACTCGGCAAGAATCTTTTTTCGTTTCTCAATTAATTCGTTCAACATGCATTACCATCCTCGACAGGGTCGGGTCGGATACCCGGTAGAAAGGAGTTGGAGAATAAATGAAAAACAGCATGAATTGGACGAAAATTAAGCGTGGTAATACTACCCAAAACAGCCAAAATCAGTCCATGCAATGAAGAGAATTGCCGGCCACCAGCTGATATGCCGGATTTGTGGGTGTTTTGGCCCTTGTTCATCTGCCTGTTCATTATGTTCAACTCCCGGTACCAGAAGGGTGCGGAAAATCTTGGTGTGTCTGGCGCCCTTCAAACCAGCACTCCTTTCGTGAGGGATATTCCAAAGATTTTCTATTATGTAGAAGACACGGATCCTATTAAGGATTTCGGGAGATCGGAAAAAAAAGAAAATCAGGTGGCGAAACCTGATTTATGGCGTTTTTGTATCGGCAAATGATTGGTGGCACTTTACCGACGCAGTTGTGAATCAAGGTGTGTGCGAAATAACGCAAATGACTTACTTTACCCTACCCATTCCAGTAAATTTCCTCCGCTTGTAAATTCACGCGCCTTCCTCTTTGGAAGTAGCGGTGCCCTGGGGTGCGATGTCTTGGTCTCGATCTCTTCGAGGACCGACTTGTAGGAGCTTCTTGTCCCCAGTATCTTTCCACTCTGGACACCCGTCATGATGGCCATGACGCGCACCTTACCCTCCATCTCATTGCGAACCCGGGCCCCCCAGATGACATCGGCATGGGGGTCGAGTTCGTAGGTCAGGGATGAGGCGATCTCTTCGGCGTCCTGTAGTGTCAGGTCGCTTCCGCCGGTGATGTGGATCAGTCCGCCGGTTGCACCGCGGTAATCGATGTCGAGCATCGGGTTGCTTAAGCATTCGCGGACAACGCTCTCGGCCTTGTTCTGCTGTTTGCTCTCACCGACAAGCATGACGGCTACCCCTCCCTTGCTCATGATCGCCCTGACGTCGGCGTAGTCAATGTTGATCAGTGAAGGCTCGGTTATGGTCTCACTGATTCCCTTGACTGTCTCTCCGATCAGTTGATCCATCACTGAGAATGCCTGTCCGAGCGGGAGGTTGGGCACAAAATTTTTGAGCCTGTTGTTATCGAGGACGATCACGGAGTCTGCCGCCTGGGCCAGTGATTCGAGACCCTCTTCTGCCCGGATAAGGCGGGCTTTCTCTACCTGGAAGGGGTAGCTGACCATACCGACGACGATTGCTCCCTGCTCCCTGGCGATCTGTGCGACGACAGGAGCAGTGCCGGTGCCTGTTCCGCCACCCATACCTGCGGTGATGAAACAGAGATCTGCAGACTCAAGGAGAGCCTCCAGGGTTGGCCTGGCCATCTCGGCTGCTCTCTTCCCAACGTCCGGATAACCGCCCGCACCGAGGCCCTTTGTCAGGGATTTACCGACGAGGACTCTCTTGTCAGCCTGGATCATGTCCAGGTGCTGCTTGTCGGTGTTGATGGCGATGGTCTCCGCACCGGAGACACCCATGTGGTGCAACCGGTTGACGGTGTTGTTCCCGGCACCTCCGCATCCAATGATGACGATGCGAGGCTGGCCGATGAAGTCGTCATCGAGCATGCTCGATGGGTTCTTCATTTCCTTTTCAATTTCTGCGTTTTTCAACGCTTCATTGATAATACTCTGCATGGTTTAACCCTCCTAAACCTTGAATGAAACCTGGTCACTCTCTTTCAGGACACGACCTGCTCGTCTTTCTATGAGTTGGCGGACCGCATCACGGACTGCTTCGGAGATGGTTGGAAACTCCCCCGCCTCCACCATCTGTTCGAGAAGTTCGATCTGCTGGTCAGGTAGTCTGAGTGTTATTCGTTTCATTTCTGTTTCCTGAAATCTGACATATGTCTGACATTTGTCTGACAATTGTCAGTCATTGAGCAACCTTCCGTCTGAC
The DNA here is from genome assembly GCA_001412335.1 of Methanolinea sp. SDB. Lineage (GTDB taxonomy): Archaea > Halobacteriota > Methanomicrobia > Methanomicrobiales > Methanospirillaceae > SD8. The sequence goes on along the minus strand of LKUF01000279.1, from coordinate 3,914 downwards.
TTAATCAGATGAATCCTACTTACACATTATTCTATATATATCTTTTCCCGGATTGGCCGGGAATGTATGCGGTTATTTATGAAAGCCCGGACAAGTATTGAAAAAGAAATACGGGGCTGATGGATTGAGCCGGAATAGTGTGAAAAAGGTAATACACGGTGGAAAAGTAAAAAGAGTCATGGAGGAGAGACATTCCGGCATCCTCGATTTCAGTGCCAACTTAAACCCCCTGCCCCCGAAACTCGAGATGAAATTTGATGCAGAAAGCCTGGGCTATTACCCTGACGACAGTTATTTTGCCCTGAAATCAGAAATAGCCCGTTTATTCAACCGGAAACCCGAGGAGATAACCGTGGGCAACGGCTCGGTCGAGATAATCCGTGTCTTTTGCGCGTCTGTGCTCTCCGATGCGTATCGTGCATATATCCATCAACCGACGTTTGGAGAGTACGAATTCTCTGCGACTCTCGCCGGGGCAGGGGTCACAGAGAAGGAGAGCGAAGCGACCGTCTCATTCCTCTGCAACCCCAACAACCCGACCGGCGAGATACGGTCCAGGGAGTTTTTAGAGCTATACGCCGATGAATGCCGCCGGAACGGACGCATCCTCTTTCTGGACGAGGCATTCATTGAGCTATCGGATCCGGCACAGAGCATGGTGGAGCACCCGGACTCTCATCTCTTCGTGATGAGGTCGCTGACCAAGAGCTTCTCGGTTCCGGGAATACGGTTTGGCTATGGTTTTGGGGACCCGGACCTTATCGAGAGGATGGAGGCCATGCGTCCTCCATGGACCGTGAACTCGTTTGCAGAAGAGGTCGCATTCGAGGCATTCCGGCATTATGCCGACCTCGAAGCGTCCCGGGCATATATCAGGAAGGAGAGGGAATGGCTCTGTGATGCCCTGGCCGGGCATTGCACAAAGATCTTTCCGTCCTCTGTCAACTTCCTCCTTCTCGATCTTGGCCGCGACGTTACCGGGATCTGCGCCAGGTTTGAAGCGGAAGGTATCCTGGTCCGCGACTGCCACTCGTTTGGTCTTCCCAGCTGTATCCGGGTAGCGGTGAGAACGCACGATGAAAACATGAGACTGGTAGAGGCGTTTTCAACGTGCGTGCATTGATTCTTGCCGGCGGATCAGGGAGCAGGTTGTCGCTTGGGGAGAAACCGCTCGTGATGGTGGACGGCGTTCCCATGATCGCCCGGATTATAGCCGCCTTCGAGACGGCCGGCTGCGAGGTCGTTGTTGTCCTCTCGCCACGGACACCGTTTACCCTGAACTGGTGCCGGGCTCATGACATCCTCCATTATGCCGCTTCAGGAACAGGATACGTGGAGGACATCATCGAGACGGTGGAGGCTCTCGGGGAGACGGCCCCGGTCTTTACCTCTGTCTCCGATATCCCCTGTATCGTGCCCGGAATTATTACAGATATATGGGAGCAGTATATTGCATCAGGCAGGGACGCCTGTTCGGTCTGGGTCCCTCTCTCCTTCTTCGACAGGAACGGGTGCCGGGCATCATATGTCGAGAAAGTGGATGGAATCGACGCATGCCCGGCAGGAATCAATATCCTGAACGGCTCCCGGATCACTGTCCCGCAGGACGAAATCCAGGTCCTTGTAAGGGACCGCCGACTGGCATTCAATATCAATACACGGGAGGAACTCACCAGGGTCCGGCAGTTCCTGGAGGGCTGATTGGGAGACTATCCCGCGTGAGAGAGTATCCAGTGGTTGGGCCGGCGGCGCCTGTTACCGGGAATAAGTTGTTTATCCTGACTGAAAATACGGATACCTGTCCATATCTCCCTTCATTTTCTCGAAACAATATTATGGTATCATCACCGATCTCTACACCTATGCAGGTTTCCAGGGAAGTGGAGCTCGAGGGACATATCATCGACTCCGGCATCATGACGAAAGTATTCGATAAAATCATGGATATGGGGGGAAATTTCGAGATTATCGTCTTTGATGTGGGGAAGAAGAAGACCGATCCGAGCTATGCGCGTATCAGGGTCAATGCTGATAGCGAAGCTCAATCGGCCGCAATCCTGTCGGAGATCCACCGGTACGGGGCACACCTTGTCGAGGTCAGCGATGTCGAGGTGGTCCCTGCCGAAGGAGACATGATCGTCCCCAAGGGCTTCTATTCAACCACGCATCACCCAACGTTTGTGAAATACCAGGGTTCATGGCTTCCGGTCCAGCATATCGAGATGGATTGCTTAATTGTAATTGACCCTGCAAAGAGGGAAGCCCAATGTATCCCGCTCTCCAAGCTGAAGAAGGGAAACCTCGTGGTGGTGGGAGAAGACGGGGTTCGTGTCGATCCACCTGCCAGGCCCCGGAAGGTATCGAGCTTCGAGTTCATGCACGGCACCGTATCTCCTGAGAGACCGAGTGAGACCATCATTGCCAGGATTGCAACCGAGATACTCGAAGTCAGGAAGAACGGTGGGAAGATCGGTCTTGTCGGCGGCCCGGCCATTATCCACACGGGTGCCGCCCATGCACTGGCAGCAATCATCAGGAAGGGCTACATTGACGTCCTCTTCGCGGGAAATGCGCTCGCCACCCATGATATAGAATACAACCTCTTCGGGACGTCGCTTGGGATGGATATCAGCACGGGAAAACCGGTAACAGGCGGCCATAAACACCACATCTATGCCATCAGCGAGGTCATGCGGGCAGGTTCGATACGGAAAGCCGTCGAGGACGGGACCATCACCGGGGGCATCATGTACGAGTGTATCATGAATAACGTCCCCTTCATCCTCGCGGGATCGATCCGGGATGACGGGCCACTGCCCGACGTCATCACAGACGCGATGGTGGCCCAGGACAGGATGCGTGAGCACATCGAGGGACTGGGGATGGTCCTGATGGTCGCAACGCTCCTTCATTCGGTGGCGGTTGGCAACTGCCTTCCCTCCTATGTCAAGACCATCTGTGTCGATATCAACCCCTCGTCGGTCACCAAGCTGATGGATCGCGGAACCATGCAGGCCATTGGCGTGGTAAGCGATGCCGGGACATTCCTCCCCCTGCTTGAAAAGCAGCTCGATCTGCAGAGCGAGGAACAATTTGTCTGCGAAGAGGCAGAACCTGTCGCTTGATGCGAAGTGCCGTTGACAGTTCCTGCCCCGGAAAGCCTGTTAATGACCCGGATCTGCTGATGTAAAAGGTTTTTCTGGTATAGGAAAAAATGAATTTTTATCCCCAGTGAAAAGACATGCCTTACCGTGTCAGGGGCATGCAGTAGGGCTTCTCAAGCGATAATATAGTCTCCCACTCTTTTTTGCAGTGACAGCTGGTATGGAAGAGACTGTCAAGGAGGGCGTGATCATTCGAGAGCGAATAGTCGCGGATACCTTTCACGATATCGTAGTCGCAGGTGCCGCAGTTGTGCGGACCACGGGCATGTCCCCCGCCGACAGGGTCACAGCCCACGTACACCGGAGAATCACGGAGGACCTCGAGCACGCTCCACAGGTAGGGTGGACGGTATGCCCCCTGCTTCCAGAGCCGCTCGACCTCGGTGTTGCGCTGAACGGTGCAGGGGTTCATGGATATCATGTCCACGGTCCCTGCGATCGCCTGAATCGAACTCTTCATATCCGATATTGCCTCGCTCTCCGTGAGGAAGGGCGGTTTCATGAGGAGGTAGGCCTTTATGCCTGCGCCGCCCCTGGAGGCCTCCTCTGCCGCGGATTGGAACTGCGCCATGGAAAAGCCCTTGTCGATGCATTTCTCCCGGATGAAATCGTTCGTGGTCTCAAGGCCTATGGCGACATAGAGCGGCGTCTCCCATCTCGCGGAGTCGAGGTGGGATACGAACCCGGCAACCCGGTTACGGTCCACGTGTTCCGGCCGTGTCTCGGCGATCACGACCTTTCCCGAGAAGA
>LKUF01000278.1 GCA_001412335.1 Methanolinea sp. SDB | reverse complement strand
CTCAATACGGTCTGGAAGGAGTGTTACCGTGTCCTGAAACCCGGGGGAAGGCTCGCAGTAAACATCCAGCCGCTCTATTCAGATTATATCCCCACCCACCACATCATCTCGGGCCAGCTCCAGAAGATCGGCCTTTTGTGGAAAGCGGAGATCTTGTGGGAGAAGAACAATTACAATGCAAAATACACTGCCTGGGGGAGCTGGTGCTCACCCTCGATGCCATACCTGAAGTATACCTGGGAGTTTATCGAGGTGTTTGACAGGGACACTCACAAGAAGGCGGGGAAGCGGGATTCGATCGATATCACCCCAGATGAATTCAAGGAGTGGGTGAAGGGCCGGTGGACCATTCCCCCGGAGACCAGGATGAAAGAGTACGGGCACCCGGCCATGTTTCCCGAGGAGGTTCCTGCCCGCCTGATGAAACTCTTCTCGTACAGGGGGGATATCGTCCTCGATCCCTTCAATGGTGCCGGGACCACCAGTGTTGCGGCCTGGAGGTCAGGGCGGCGGTTCATCGGCATCGACATATCCGAGGAATACTGCCATGCCGCGTTGAACCGGCTGAAAGAGGCGGGATTTGATGGAGATGCCGCAGTCGTCGATCCGTCCCCCCGAACTAATCAGAACACTGACTGAAACTTTCCGATCATGCTGGTGCTGCAGGATGTAGTTATAGAGATCCGCAGGCGAGTTGTACCGATCCGACTTTTCCCTGGCATTCATCCGAACAGGAACTGAAAATCCTCTTCCGGTCGTGCTGGTGCAGGAGGATGAAGTTATAGAGATCCGCAAGCGTGTTATACCGATCCGACTTTTCCCTGTACTCCTCCAGGAGTTGGTTATACGAACGGATGGCGGCATTGTAGGCAGGTACCTGGTTGTTGTAGGCCCGGGTGTTCCCCCTGGCAAGCAGTGCATCAAGGTTCGATCTCTGGAGTTCGAGCGATTCCGCCTCTGCTCTGAGCCTGGATTCCAGTGCCAGGATGCCGGATCTCGATTCTGTGAGTGTCGATTCCGTCTTCTTAAGTTTTTCCCATATGGCCCGGGTCTCGTTGCACCGTGTGAAGATGCGTGTCCCGTTCCCGACCGGAACCACCAGCGGATCCGATGAGAGCACGGTGCCTCCCCGGAGAGTCGTGGGGACGATGCCGATGAGTGTCACGTTCGTCGTCTCGATATAGCCGTATCCCGTATTCGCGTATCCTTCATCACCGCAATCTACCCCCACTCCCATGTGGAGTTCGGAATCGAAGTACAGGAGCGAGACGCGGTACCCCTCCCGTGACAGCAGCCCGGCAAGGAGCATGCTCCTGTCGTCGCAGTCCCCGCGCCCGTCCACATATGTCTCGATCGGGTACTTCGGGTGTACCAGGTCGAGGTTCTCGTAATCGATCGACTGGACAAAAACGGTGACGAGCTCGAGGTATTCGTCGTCATCAAGCTCTTGGTCGGCCCTGATCCCCCGCAACCGTGACAGGAGGTCCTCGTAGAACCGGTCCTGCGCGGGATCGGCTATCATGCTCGTGTATATCCCGGAGAGCCATTCGTCTTCGCCGATACCGCCATCATAGATCCTCGCGCTCTTCTCTGCGCTCCGTGCTCCTGCGTAGACCGGACTCTCGACGGGGATGGGCGGAAGAGTTACAGAATAGTCCTGGAAAGGGAACTGATACTCCGGGGGTTCTGGCATGG
>LKUF01000277.1 GCA_001412335.1 Methanolinea sp. SDB | reverse complement strand
ATGTACACCGATGCACTGCAGGGCAGCATCATGTTTGTAGGCATGACCATTCTCCTCGTGGCAACCTACCTGTATCTCGGGGGGGTGAACGCCGCCAATTCAGCCCTCACCGCCATGTCCGATCTCGTCCCTGAAGCCCTCGCGGCCGGAGGAATGACAGGATGGACATCCATGCCCGAGCTCGGGTCGCCCATCTGGTTTACGCTTGTTACTACACTGGTGCTCGGCGTGGGAATCGGGGTCCTTGCGCAGCCACAGCTTGTCGTCCGCTTCATGACCGCAAAAGACGGGCGGTCCCTCAACCGGGCCGTCCTCGTGGGAGGACCGTTCATCCTGATGATGACAGGGGTTGCCTTCACGGTGGGAGCCCTCACCAACGTGTATTTCTATAACGCCGAAGGAATGATCGCAATTCAGGCGGCAGGCGGAAATATCGACTCCATCATTCCCGTCTTCATCAACCACGCGATGCCGGAATGGTTCGTGGTCATCTTCATGCTGACGCTCCTTGCCGCTGCCATGTCCACGTTGAGCTCGCTCTTCCACACGATGGGTACTGCCCTCGTCTGTGATGTGTGGGGAAGAGGGCGGGAATGTGCCCTCTCGCTGCGCGCGAACCAGGTAGGCCTCGTCATCATGATCATCGTGAGCGTGATCGTCGCCTACCTGATGCCGGGAAGCATCATCGCAATCGCGACAACTATGTTCATGGGCCTCTGCGCATCTGCGTTCCTCCCCATCTTTGCCGTGGCCGTATACTGCAAAAAGCCTGACCCGCTGGCTGCCCAGGCGAGCCTGGTGGTCGGCGCTGTCGCCTGGTTCATCTATGCGCTCTTTATCAATACCCGTTATTCCAACGTGTTCGGGCTCTCCCAGGCAGTTCTCGGAACCCCGAGCGTTCTGGGATACCCGTGGAATGCGATCGATCCCCTTATCATTGCACTGCCCCTGTCAGCCCTGGTTGTCCTGATCCTGCAGATGAAGCGGGGCAGGTGCATGCCGGAACCTCAGGAATCCTGAAAAGCTTATTCTTTTTTAAAATCCTAGTGCCACAAAGAAACGTTTTTTTCTTCCTGCACATGAAAGCACGGTAGAAAAACCAATCGTGGATCCTAACCCGAAATTTCCCCTTCCTTCCAGCGGCGGTAGAGATGATGCTCGATATCGAATATATCAAGCACCTTGCCCACGATGTGGTCGACCAGGTCCGTGATGTCTGCAGGGCGATGGTAGAATCCGGGTGCTGCCGGGAGTATGGTCGCCCCTGCACCGGCCAGGGCCAGCATGTTCTGCAGGTGGATGGTGTTTAAGGGCGTCTCCCTTGGAACCAGGACGAGATGGCGGCGTTCCTTGAGTGTGCAGTCTGCCGCCCTGAGCAGGAGGTTGTCGGCAAACCCGCACGCGATCCCTGCAATCGTCTTCATGCTGCAGGGAATAACGACCATCCCGGTGTTCCGAAACCCCCCGCTTGCCAGCGGGGACGTGAAATCAAAACAGTCATGGACCCTCGTTGCAAGGGCACACACGTCGGAGACCCGGTAATCGGTCTCGATCTCTACCATCTTTGCTGCAAGATCGGTCATGATGAGATCCGATTCGACGTCAAGTTCGCGCAGGGCAGCAAGAAGCCGTATCCCGTATACAATCCCACTGGCACCGGACAATCCCACGATCATTCTCATGTATACTACCTTTGCATTCTCACACTGATAATCACACTGATAATGTGAGGAGATCCATGATTTGGATTCTATCTCATTCCTCTATTCCAAAGGCGCGGATAACGCGCGACCTGAGTGCATCTTTCGGGTACGCGCCGATAACCCTGTCCACCATCCTGCCGTTGGCAAAGAACAGGACGGTCGGAATGGCGGAGATCCCATATTGCGTAGCTAGACGGGGGCTCAAATCCGTATTGCACTTCCCGAAGGTTACAATTCCTGCAAATTCATGGGAGAGTTCCTCGATAATCGGTCCGACCATCCGGCAGGGGCCGCACCACTCTGCCCAGAAGTCGAGGACGGCAAAGGAATTTCCCTCCACGAACCGTGAGAATGTGGCCTGGTTTACCTCCACCACCCCGGGGAGGTTCTTCTGCTCCAGCGTCCGCTGCAGTTCAAGAATCTTTTTCTCCCGTATTCTATCCAGTTCTTCGTCGTCCATGTGAACCTGTTTTGGAAAGAGTCGTATTAATGACTATTCCTGCTCCAAACACCGGGGAAGAGTAAACTATATCACTCCGGGTAATCCAATATTATACCTCGATTCTTGCAGCGAGGTGGGGTAGTCAGGATATCCCGACGGGCTCATAACCCGTAGATCGATGGTTCAAATCCATCCCTCGCTATCAAATTTCCTCATTGAAAAGAATATTACTCGGATCTGTCTCCGAATTTCCCGAGTTTTGTCTGGTATGTGCCGTCCAGAAAATCGATTTTTGCCGGAATGAATTCCTCTCCATTGATTGGAATCGGGTAGCGTCCTGTTATGCACCCGGTACACAGGCATTCGCTGTCCATGCCTGTAGCCTCGATCAATGCCTCAAGCGAGATATGATGAAGAGATGTTGCGGTAATCCGTTTCCGTACCTCCTCTTCCTCCCTGTTGCTCGCTATCAGCTCTTCCCTGGTGGGCATGTCCACCCCCAGGTAACAGGGGGCTTTGATTGGCGGGGAGCCTATACGCATATGGATCTCCCGGGCTCCCGCATCACGCATAATCCCGATGATCCGCCGGGACGTCGTCCCCCTGACGATGCTGTCGTCCACCAGCACCACGGACTTGTCCTTCAGGTGCTCCCTGATTGGGTTGAGTTTTATCCGTACCGCCCGCTCCCTCTCCTTCTGGGTGGACATGATAAATGTCCGCCCCATGTACCGGTTCTTCAGGAGACTCTCCACGAAGGGAATTTTCGACCCGTGAGAATAGCCGATCGCATATGCCGTCCCTGAATCGGGTACTGTGCAGACAGAGTCTGCTTTGACCGGCGCCTCTTCATGCAGCTTCTCACCAATCCTTGTCCGGACATCATAGACCAGCGCGCCGTCAAGCACGGCATCGGCACGGGCGAAATAGATATATTCGAATATGCAATGGGCACGCCGGTTCGCCCGGGCGATCTGCATGCTCTTGATGCCGTGCTCATCGATGCAGACCAGTTCACCGGGCAGGATATCCCGCAGAAACCTCCCTCCAAGCGCATCGACCGCCACACTCTCGGAAGCCATTATATAGCCATTTTCAGTTTTACCGATGCACATGGGCTTTATTCCCAGCGGATCCCGGAATCCGTATAAAACCCCGTTTATCATCATCACGACAGAATACGAACCCCTCAGCACCCGCATGCACCGATGGACTGCATCCTCAATACAGCCGGAATCGCGCATCTCATCGGTGATGACCTTGGCGATGAGCTCGGTATCGGTATTGGTGCAGAAGATCTGGCCCCTGCATTCGAACTCTTCCCGCAATGTGCGGTCATTGACAAGGTTTCCGTTATGGGCCAGGGAGATGATGTTATCCCTGAATACAAAATTGAATGGCTGGTAATTCTCAGGTCGGTTCTCACCGGTGGTCGGGTACCGGACATGACCTATCCCCACATCTCCTTTCAGGCTTTCAAGTGTCGAAGAATCGAATACTTCAGCAACCAGGCCCTGCGCCTTGTGTTTGTGCATCCTGGTGCCATCGAACGTCGCAATTCCCGCGCTCTCCTGCCCCCTGTGCTGGAGTGCATAAAGAGCATAATAAATAGAGAAGGAAACACCGCCAGCATCCCTGATGCCAACGATACCACACATGAATGTTCCTTAGTGGGTGGGGATTTTTGGTTTCTTTGTCAGCCACTGGTACTTGCGGATCCTGGTGCTTCTACCAAAACCGCATGCAGAGCAGACCTTATGGCGCACGTGATAGGAGATGCTCCCGCACCTTCGACAGGCGATGTGGCGGGTCTTGTTCCGTTTTCCCTTTGACGGAGTTCCTTTTGACATATTTCTTCACCTCTTGTTGCTCATTCAATCGAAGGAGAGATATAGATCACGTTGTCACCGCGGACGATAAGAGTTCCCACGTTCCGTACCTCTCCATTCTCCATCTCTTCTGCCTTGTCCAGCACGAGATTCATGTGTACATCGTATCCCTGCAGAACACCCCGGAGTTCCCGTCCACCTTTCAGGGAGACAATCACGGGCTGGCGGTTTAATACCTGATCCAAAATATCCAACGGCCGTTTTGTCATATTCTCAAACCCAACATAAATTAATTTGGAGTAATATATGTGCGCGTGAGGGATACTTAAAGATAGCGAAGAGAATAGGAATCGATGTATTCCAATGTCCCAGGGATATGGATGCCACCGGATATGTCATTCGGGATCGTCCTGGGAATACACAGGTAATCTAGTGTTATCTGCACCCCTTCAAATGCTTTTTGATGAAAGGGGGAGAAATACTAATCAGAAGATGTCACGAATTGCAACGAAGAAGCGTCACAGTATACGGAAAGCCCAGGCTGTTACGATGTATACCAGGCTGCAAGAAGAGATCGGAGAATCAGCATCCCTCTTCATGGGCGAGCGGGTCGAGGTGGTGGAGACGGACCGGGAAGGGCTCACCCTGTATCTGGTCGACAAGTTGCCTCATCTCATGGAATACAGGGATTATGTCTTTCCCACCCTGAAAGGTGCCGTTGCCAGGCCTTTTCCGGAACGCCGCATCACCATCGATTCCGGTGCAGTCTCGTACGTGGTGAACGGGGCGGACGTAATGAGGCCGGGGATTGTTGGAATTTCGGATGACATATGGACAGGCCATCCGGTCCAGATCGTTGAGGAACGCCATGGAAAGCCCATTGCCCTCGGCCTTTCGCAACTCGATGCAGATGAGATGCGGGAAAAATCTTCGGGCAAAGTGGTGAAAAACATACATTTCGTTGGTGATGACATCTGGAATATCGAATTATAACCCGGTATTTCTCCCCTTTTTTGCCGCCCTGCATCGGCAGCAGGTT
>LKUF01000276.1 GCA_001412335.1 Methanolinea sp. SDB | reverse complement strand
TTTTACCTTCCGGATGACATTTTCCTGGTCCCCTGTGCATATGAGGTCATCCAGCTTCTGCTCGACCTCCTCGGGAGCGCTCACAATTATCAGGTCAAGTGCATTCTTCAGCCGCTCGTCGCCTGCAACAATGGACGATATCCTGCTGTCGAGACAGACGCGTGTATCCTCGAAAGGAGGGTTTGCACCTTTTACATCTTCGTAGGACACCTGTACTGAATCAAAATCACGGTAAAAAAATGCAAGCGTCGGATTCTTCTCTATCAGGTCTAACCCTCCCTTTTTGAGAAACCACCTGGCGGCGGGTTCCAGTGTTGTGACATGGATCCGCTGGCCGAATTCCTCACAGGCGACAACAGGATTCGATTCCAGTTTTTGGCATGCATCCCTGATGCCGATGGTCTTTCGTATCATGCCCTCGCTGACATAAAGAGGGCGTTTGAATTCCGCAGTGCCGTTCACACCGAAGAGATCGCGGCATTCCGGGGTGAGATCGTTGATCTCCAGGTTCTGGTGGCGGTTGTAAATCTCTGCAGTAAGAATTACCTCCAGAAGTTTCAGGGTCTCATCTTCTCCGGACATCTCTGTAACTTTTAGTATTTTCATTGAGATCCAATAAGTATATCCTTGCTAGCGGGTTGTGACCTCGCAGCCGTCCGCTGTCACAATGAGGGTGTGTTCGTGCTGTGATACATGTGATCCCGGCAGATCCGCAAGAACAGGATACCCCCTGATGAGCTGGTTTCGAAGAAGCGCCGAAAGGGCGATGTCGGTCTTTTCAACAGGCAGCCACCGGCGGGCAAACGGCAGTCCGCGCCGGTTCCGTATCGATTCCATGACCCGACGCGCGGAGGCGAGCCTGATCGGTTTTACATCTATCTGCTGGAATATCTCGCAACGTGGTTTTTCACCGACCCGGCCCGCTCCTGTACTTGCGAACGGCTCGATTGCGAATACCAGGCCCTCCTCGAGGATGGCACCCCCCTGGATAGAGATGTTTGGCACATTCGGGGGTTGATGAACGATGTATTGATCGAGACCGTGCCCGGTCAGGTTTGAGATCGGCCTGAAGCCACGCGTCTCGATCTCGTGCTGTATGGCGGTCCCCAGTTCGCCAACCGTGATGCCGGGCCTCACAAGTTCTATGGCCCGTTCCAAAGCCACCTTCGATGCCTCAACAAGCACTGGATTATCGCCCAGATCGATGGTCGTCGCCGTATCGGCAATATACCCGTCGATATGGACTCCAAGGTCCAGCTTGACAAGGTCGCCGGTCTCAAACAGCCGCTCATCCCCCGCGGAGGCGGTGTCATGGGCTGCATCCTCGTTTATGGACACATTGAGCGGAAATGCAACTCCTGCACCTTCTTTCTCGACCAGTTCCTCGGTATACACAACCACATCCAGGAGGGAAACTCCCGGCCTGACCTTTGCAGCGCCCTTCCGGAGCACATCGCCTGCTATCTTTCCTGCCTGCATATACAGGTCAAATATCTCATCGTTCATCTGTTCAAAAACCTACAATATGAGTTCTTTTGGAAAATGCGTAAAACAATCGAATCCGGTCCTTGTCACAGCACCAATATCCTCCAGGCGTATTCCCCCGAGATCGGGAAAATAGAGGCCGGGTTCATTGGTGATGATGTTGCCCACCGACAACTCCCCGCCGCCCGGGCCGACAGAAGGGAGTTCATGGACATCAAGGCCGACACCATGACCGAGGTTATGCACAAACCCTGTATTTCCGGTGGGATACCCCTTTTCGGAGAAGAGATCAACCACTGCCTGGTATACATCTGCGCCGGTCACCCCGGCCCTGATCGTGTGTGAAGCGAGGTCCTGGGCTTCCAGCACTGCAGAATACATCTCGATAATCTCCCTTGAGGGCTCGCCTTTGCACACGGTGCGGGACATATCGGAATAGTATCCTGTGTGCTCATCTCGTGGGAAGATATCGATGACTATCGGTTCGTCTTCCCGGAGGGGCCCCGATCCCCGGGCATGGGGCATACCGCTCTCGTTTCCGCAGGAGACGATAGTGTCTGATGGGATGCAACCCGATTCAAGGAGGGTGAAATGAATCGCCGCCCTGACATTCTCGGAAGTAAGGGGACTATTATCCTGGTATAGCACGCCATCCCTGGCCTTCGAGTTCCTGATAAGGGTGATTGCCCTGTCCATTGCAGACTCGGTGACTGCCTGGACTTTTTTGATGTATTCTATCTCTCTGTGCGTCTTCTTCGCCTTCATTCCCTCGATCGTCCCCCTGTCGACAATAACGGATCCGTACCGTTCGAGCTCGCGTGCGAGAATAATGGGAAACCATGCAGGGACCAGGACGGCGCTGCCGGAAAGACCCGCAATCATGGCGGCCAGTGCTTTCCACCGGTCCTTCTCCGTCTTGAGAATATCAAGCAGCCCGGCTTCGGCCCTTGTCATCACGGAACAGGTAGACTCCAGCAAGGCTCGCGAAAGTTCCATCTGGGATACGATGATGACCCCCCGCTCACCCCTTTTCCTGATATAGGCAATCTGGTCTGTGGTGGTAAAACCGGTAATGTAGCGCATGTCGGCAATATCCGATGAACCGAACATGACAAAGGAGTCTGCACCGTCCTTCTCCAGGACCGCGTCCGGAATGTCCATGCAGAGAGAATTGGTCAAAATACCACAAGTACTTTTATGATGAGGTTAACCTATGTGTAATGGATGAGGCAACCAGAGAACGATTCAAATGGAGATTCTACCGCCTGGCTGTCTTACTGAACCTGGTAATACTGCTCGTCGCCATCGGGTTTATTGCCTTGTTCAAAGCCCCGGAGGGATATACCGTTCCTCTTGCAGCCGCATTCTTTCTTTTTGCCGGTATCCTGGTGGTGTATTTTCGGGGGCAGTACAGGCTCACCAAATCCTGGCTTGAAGAGAACCAGGAGATTGCAGAGGGAAATGAAGAGGAGAGATCCGGATGATTGGGAAAGTCAAAGCCGAAATCGAACTGATGAAACGGCACATGGAGGTCATGCAGGCCGTGGTCTCCAACCAGCCCATTGGCATCATGAAGCTCTCCGAACTCCTTGAACAGCCGTTTCACCGTGTCAGGTATTCGCTCAGGGTGCTTGAGCATCTCGGGTACCTCTCGGCATCTCCTTCCGGCGCGGTTGCTACGAAAGCGGGCGAGGACCTTCTTGATGGCCTGGACGCCGAGCTTGATGAAATGATTACAATGCTCGAGACCATGAAACATCAGGGGTCAGCAGAGCAGAGAGAAGGATAGATCAGGGATGGATGGCCGGATCAAAAAAGCCACGGCATTCAACGGTATCTTTAAAAGTACTCACAAAGAATCTATGAAGGCATATCGGATTGCCGCCATAACTCAGTTGGTAGAGTGGCTGGCTGTTAACCAGCATGTCACAGGTTCGAGTCCTGTTGGCGGCGCTTCACCCGGGCCCGTAGCTTAGTCCGGTTAGAGCGCCCGGCTCATAACCGGGCGGTCATGCGTTCGAATCGCATCGGGCCCACTTCCATTGCTGTTCTCCCAAGTCAAAACGTTTGTATGCAAAAAGATGCAATGTCACCGCATGAAGTGCCCCGTCTGTGGTGAAGATTGCGTAAAGGATGCGCATGAGATCATCGAGATCCTCCCCACTATCTTTTCCCGTTGTCCTGAGTGTCATTTCAGGATCCTTGACAAAAACACCCCCCTGCCCAACCGGTTCTACCAGACCCCGTGCACATGCGGAAAACGGTTCATCGACGAGGTATATGCCCACCTCTACGTAATATACCTGGAAGAAGGTGTATTTACCGGAGATGAACCACTAAAAGCGGTTGGAAGCCCCCTGATCCACCCCGGGTTTTTCATGAAATTCCCTCCCTTCCTCCCCAGGGATTCGCTGGTCCTTCTCTCGGCGCACCCGACGAAAGAGGTCGCAGAGCGGATTATTAAGGATGTGCCGGAGATAAAAGGGGTGGTGAAGAGCGACGACTTCGTCCCCGGGATCTCGGATCCCGACCTTGACGGGGTTCCCAACACATACACGCTGCTTGCAGGGTGCGATATCAGGGCAAACGTCTTTGAAACAAAGAAAGGTCGCCTCGTGCTGTACAAAGAGCAATCGACCATGCACATAGAATTTCCAAGAAGGTTCAACCCAAAGATAGAGGCTGTTGAGAAGAGAATCGAGTCATTTCAGCCTGAATATTTCGTGGATGCGTGCAGCGGAGTGGGGACCCTGGGACTTGCTGCAGCACGAATGGGTGTATCACACGTGATCATGAATGATATCTGGTTTGCAGCGGCTTTCTGGACGGGATACAACCTGCAGGTCAACAAGGAATTTTTCAAGATCGATGATACCACCATGTACTTCGATTACGGTGAACTGGAGAAGGAACCCATTGTGAAGGAACCCCGGCTCGTCGCTGAAGCGACGGGGGCCCAGGATTTAAAAGTATTCCAGGGTGACTACAACCTTCTTCATACCGTTCTGCCTGATTCACGCGTTCTTGCAGTTATCGATCTCTATGAAAAATCGGACCTGACCGCCACGACAAAAATTTTGGGCCGATGGCGTGAACATGTCTCCGGCGAGGTATTTATCCCATAGGCTGTCCATATAGTATGGGGACTAGCCCGGGTGGTTCGGCGTCACCTGTTACCCGAGACCGTCGGTATGCGGGGGGCGAAGTTTGAGGAAGGCTGCAACGGATCGCCGGATACCATGATGTCCTGACGTTGAAACCTCGTCCCATGAGGTCGGTGTCCAGGGATCGAAGCCCCGGAGGGGGTGGAGACCTGTTATCGCGGGGAACGGCCCAGGCCCGGAAGGGAGCAGGCTTACCGTGAACATTCGGCGCCCATGGGGTCGCGGGGCGGAGGATGGGTGCCATGGGTATGGTGGGAACGTACAATCGACCGAGGACGTGTCCCCATTCTAACCAGGCATATCATGGCCAAAGTTACTATTATCGGAGCGACCGGGCAGGTCGGAACATACTCGGCCCACACCATATCGGCAATACCGCATGTCAGTGAAATACTTCTCTTCGGTAGAACTGGACGGGAAAACCTTCTGGCGGGGATAACCCAGGATCTCGTGGACTCTTTTGCGGCGTGCGGAACCGGGATGGAACTTGGCTGGACCACTGATATGGAAGACATCGCCGAATCCGACATTGTGGTTCTATCAGCAGGGATTCCCAGGAAACCGGGACAGGACCGGCTCGATCTCGCAATTGCAAATGCACGGATTGTGGCAGAGCTCTCACGCCAGATCGCGGAGGTATCACCGTCTTCGATGATCCTGGTCGTTACCAATCCTGTTGACGTGATGACATCTGTGGCTCTCCAGTATTCTGGAATGGACGAACAGCAGGTGTTCGGCCTTGGAACCCACCTGGACTCGATGCGCCTGAAATCATTAATCGCGTCTTATTTCAAGGTGCATGTAAGTGAAGTCCATACCCGGATAATCGGCGAGCATGGAGAGAGCATGGTTCCACTCTGGTCGGCAACAACAATCGGGGGGATTCAGATCAGCAATCTACCGGCATTCTCACGGATTCCTATCCAGGACATGGTTGAAATGGTCAGGACCGGAGGGGAAAATATCATCAGGAACAGGGGGGCCACGATATTTGGCCCGGGCGAGGCCATTGCAACACTGGTGAGAACAATTCTTGGTAATGAAAACCGCATCCTCACCGTATCGGCCTACGTGAAGAGCGAGGTTCATGACATCGGCGATGTATGTATCGGCGTCCCGGCAAGAATCAACCGGAGCGGCGTATTTCCTGTTCCCATCAAGATTGATCCCGTGGAAGTGAAGAGCTTCAGAGAGTCAGTCGAGAAGATCCGGTCCATAACCGGCGAAGTTACCTCCATGCTGGAAAAGAACGGCATGCCAATCGGCATGCAGTAATCACGCACTTTACAGGTTTTCCTTTTAAAAAAGTATCTGCCGGACCTTCAGGTGAGGGTCAGTTCGACGATCTCGGCCCGTTCCACACCATCAATACTGTTGATGGCCTCTTCGACGGCATCGCTTGCCCCGCCGGCATCATCGACGACCACCGCCACCTTCAGGGCCTTCAGTCCAAAACCGATTGGTTCTTCCCTGACATCCTGTACACCGGCCACCTTCTCTTTGATCTTACCCACCAGGTCATTCAGATCGACCTCGGGCGACTCGGGCATGATTTTCAGGATCAATGCCACGCTTCCCATTCAAGGTCCTCCAAAACCACATTTTGGGCAGGTGTAGGCGATACTCTGCTCCCTGCACCGGTAGCATCGTCTGATCTCGTATCCGCACTTCGGACACCCGAATTCTGTGGCTCCATCCGTAGCAAGCGGAGCATTGCATGATGTGCATTTTTTATTTGACATGTATCCACTCCATGAGCGATTCCTTATATTCTCTCCCCGCAAGCACTTAAAAGCCAATGGTCGTACCTTTCACAGGAAGCCTCCGCACGGCTGATATGATACGTTCTTCATGTGTGCCGTTCACGACGAGGGCTTTTACCCTCTTCGAGATTACATACGGTATGAAGGAAGGGTCCACATCATCTGTGGGGATCGGGTGATCCACCGATTCGAGAAGTTTTCCGGATGAATGGATACCATCCACGTGCTTGAGAACGACGAGATCGAGGTGCAGCTTCCACGCGACCCAGGCCGCGATCGTATCTGAGGTGACCTCCCACGAGTGAGGGAGCGGGTCTTCGTTCTTCAGGACGCGATAGGGAAGCAATATGGAGAGTCTCTTCGGGACTTCAAGTGTGTCTGTTGTTGGAATATCGAATGAAGCCAGGTACCAGCCAAACTGTTCCATCCCGAGAATGGCCATCCAGTGGGCGGAGTCATCGGAGACAACCCGGCATCGCCTGGCCATATCTGCGAATATCCCCCCTCCTGGGATGATAAGTGCACGACAATCTTCGGAAACGAGGAGTTTTATGATGTCTTCTGACCGCTCAAAGAGGCTCCCCCCCATTTTCAGTACAAGCGGCTCGGCCATACCATCCGGTTTGATTTCATCAGGTTAATTAGTTGGCTATTCCAGATATTTTCTGTATGCGTCCCCGCCTCTGCCTCATATTGCTGCTGTTTTTCGCATGGAACGCGTCTGCATGGCAGATCGTGGAATTCTGCCCGGATCCCTACCTCTCCGGGGATCCCGACGAATACATGGTTATCGAGGGATATGGCTGCACGGACGGGCTGGTCATCACAGATGGCGAGGGGGGATTCCGGTTCACGCCGGGCACGATGCTTGAAGGAAGAACGACTGTGGCGCGAAACGGGGCAGCATTCTTTAAGACCCATGGCTACTACCCGGACTTCGAGTGGGAGTATTGCCATGTATCTGTTCCCGATGTCCAGAGAAGCGGGAGGCTGCAACTTGCCAACAGCCAGGACGAGATCCAGCTCTTCGGATACACTACCCTCCTCCAGGAGATCGCGTGGCCCGGTGATGTGCATCCCCGCCAGGGACAGGTGCATTACATGGAAGGAGACGAATGGGACAGACGAATTCTTCTCCTCGGCCAGTCCCGCTTCAGCGAAGCAGAGTTCGCTGGCATACAGGGGACAGCATTTGTTTCACCTGATTGCTCGTATCCTGTCTTTGAAGAGGTTGTCAGTTGCGCACAGGAGAGCATTCTCCTGAATGTATACGAATTCACAAGCCTGAAGATGGCCGATCTGCTCGTTTCAGCCAAAAAGAGGGGTGTTAATGTGACGGTCCTCCTCGAAGGCGGCCCGGTTGGTGGGATTCCTTCGGAAGAGAGAGCGGTGATCAGGAGGCTCTCGGAGAACGGGATTCCGGTCCTCCAGATGTCGATAACAGATGATTTTCATGCACCCTATCGGTTCAATCATGCAAAATACATGGTGATAGACGGGTGCCGGGTACTTATCACCAGCGAAAATTTCAAGGAAAACGGGTTTCCAGACCCCGGGATCTCAGGTAACAGGGGGTGGGGTGTATGCCTCGATGATGAGGGCCTCGCTTCGTATTTTGCAGATATTTTTGAGTATGACTGCGGTGGAGGCTGGATAGAAGAGGCTTCCGGCGCCGGGGGAATCGTGGATGATCCGTACTTCAGGCAGTACACGGTGGAGTTCGAACCGGTGGAGTTCACGTCTGCGCATGTGATTCCGGTGATCTCACCTGATACAAGCCACCTCGTGCGGGAGATGCTCGAGGGAGCCACTGAGAGCATTGCCATCGAAGAAGCATACATTACAAACGTTAGCCGCGACCAGGTGAACCCGTTTCTCGGAGCGGCGATCGAAGCGTCACGACGCGGTGTGACGGTGAGGGTGCTTCTCGACTCATATTGGTACAATGTTGAAGGTGAATGCGACAACGACGAGATGGTTTGCATTCTCAATTCTCTTGCGGCGCGTGAGGGCATTCCGCTCGAAGCACGGTGCGCTGACCTCGATTTAAACAACCTGGAGAAGGTTCATAACAAGGGGGTCATCGTCGACGGCCAAAGTGTACTCGTGAGCAGCATCAACTGGAACTTCAACTCTCCCAATTTCAACCGCGAGGTGGGGGTGATCATCACCGAGCCGCAGACGGCAGCGTATTTTCTGTCGGCCTTCAACGACGACTGGAATGCAGCCTCATACCAGAATAGCGACAATTCTTCCGACTACCTGAAACTGGCCATCACAGGCGTGGTCATTGCAGTCCTGATTCTCCTGTATCTTCATCGCAGACGATAGATTGGGAATCCGGGGTTCTCTTCACCACAGCGCATCGGGATCGAAAGTGGATGTCACTGGTACCGGGAAAAGAGAAAAACGAATCAGCCCTCAATTCTTCTTGAGGGCGCATCTGCAGATATCGCATATGGTAATGGATGAATTTTCATCCCTGACGGCGATTGCCCAGCGATCTATGAGGTTATTTAGTTCTTTGGAGATCTCAATACCGGAATCTCCTCTCTTTTTGTTTATATACTGTGATATTGCGGCTCGTGTCACACCAAGACGTTTTGCAGCATCGCTCTGGCTCATGCCGTCTCTTTGAACAAGCCTGTACACCATTTCGGCCCGCATTGCAGGAAGATACTTGCGGATCATGGTATCACATACCATGATATCGCAACCCCCTTCCCTCATGCAGTCACCATCTGCGTCTCCCTGTTCTGGTATATAATCTGGCGTGCATCCCTGAAGTTGAATTTTTCAATGATGAGCTGGTTCTCTTTGAGTTTTTTCAATGCATATCGTACGGTTCGGGGGGCGAGATTGCTTTTTTTGACAATTTCCTTATGGGTCATCGCACCACCTTCGTCCAGCAACGCGAGGACGGTCCTTGATGATGGTGGAAGATTCACATCGGTCATACCATATTGTTAACGGCGTTAACATATCAATCTGCCGGTGTTATATGGTGAGAGGAAAAAGGGATCTGTATGCTCGTCCGGCAGGAAAAAATAGCCCTTGTCCTTCTTTTTCTTGTATCAATCGCCCTCGTTGTCTCGTTTGTTATACTCGATAACCTGGGTCGCGCGACATTTGCCACCGAGTTTTCTTCGGATTCGCCTGAAGGCGCACTGGTGGTGCACAGTGGAATCGTGGATCGCGTGGATTCCACACGAACCGGGGGACACCTTATTCTGGATGTTTCAGGAGTACCGGTATTTATCACGGAACGGGCAGCCCGGGAGATCAAAATAGCCGCCGGTGACTCCGTTACCCTTTATGGGACAGTCCAGGTGTACCGGGGAGAAAAAGAGATCGTAGTGGAGTATGCGGCTGATATCCGCAGTACGATCTCATGAATCCCGGCTTTTTTAAGCCAAACGGCGGATAAAG
>LKUF01000275.1 GCA_001412335.1 Methanolinea sp. SDB | reverse complement strand
TAAAATGGCGATAATACTGGCCGTTTTTTCCTGCCAACGATAAGAGCTCGCCATCTATTCTGCGTCGATACTTGAACAAAAGGAAGTGATTTAAAAAGAAGGAAAGGAGACTGAAAATGTCAAGTGTTGGCCGTGGCAACACGGCCCGAATGGTATTACAATACTATCTGAATTGTTTTAATGTAAATAACTTTGTGTGCGTGGAGGCGAGCGGGTGAGCTATTACCGCTGCCCGATGTGCAAATCCGTCGGTATCCGGATAACCGCGGAGATTACGACATTTCCGGGATACTCACGGAATGACCCGCATTTTTGTGCGTATTGCTCCGGACCGCTTGAGCGGGTCACTATTACACAACATCGAAAACTGCTCGCGGCCGGATGGAGGATCGGCGCATGAATCTGCCCTGTATAAGTTGCCACCGGCAGGCGTTCATCTCGGACGGCAACGGGCGCTCTCATCACGTGTGCGTCGATGTCCTCGTCCGCGGGGTGTTCGCGGCCTCGATGCGATTCACACGACTGCCCGACTATGTGATCGTCGGGATTGCGTCTACTATCTGCCGGCGGAACGGAGGGATGCCGGGATGAACGGGACCGACGAGGTAACGGTCCGGGTGCTGCCTGGCTTCTTCGATGAGGTAAAAGACGAAGATGGAACCATTCAAATCGCCGGCCCTGACGGCAAACCTATTGTCTTTCATGAAGGCGATGTCATCAAAATTCCCTCTATCACTGCAACGGGCGGTAAAGGTTTCGAGATAATAGAGCCCGCTGTTGATACCGATGAAGAGGCCGCATTAAAATGGGCTGATGAAGAGATCGCACGGATAGAGGCAAGGAAGGCAGAACGGGACCGGCAGGATCGGTTATCCGGGTATTGTAAAGACTTGCCTTTATCTGATGTCGGCAATGCCGAGCGGTTGGTGAAACGATACGGCCAGAATCTCCTCTACTGTCACCCCTGGAAGAAGTGGTATGTCTGGGACGAGACGAGGTGGGCACCCGACGATACCGGGAAGATCATGCGGCTGGCAAAAGATACCGCCATGCGGATCGGTGACGAAGCACACGCGGCAGGCGGGTCCAGCGACCTCTATAAATGGGCTGGCACTTCGCAATCGCACCCACGAATAAACGCGATGGCTGCCTTAACACAGAGCGAAGTCCCGGTATTGCCTGCAGCCCTGGATGCAAACCCGAACCTCATAAACTTCCCGAACGGCACCCTCGAGCTTGACACCTTCACCTTCCGCGAGCATAAGCGGGAAGACCGATGCACTAAGGCTATGGGATGCGAGTATCTGCCGGATGCGACATGCCCGCAATGGGAAACATTTCTAAACGAGATATTTGAAAGAAATACGGATTTAATCAAATTCGTGCAGCGTGCGTTAGGATATTCACTCACAACGGACACAAAAGAGAGAGCGATTTTTCTCTGTCATGGAATGGGGGCAAACGGAAAAAGCACTCTGCTGAATACGGTTGCCACAGCTATGGGCGAATATGCCAAACAAGCCGAGGCTAATTCTTTTTGCCAGCAGCGACATGATAACGTCAGAAATGATCTTGCAGCTCTCAAAGGTGCGAGGTATGTTACTGCAAACGAGGCAGGGAAAAACAAGCGATTAGACGAGGAATTGATTAAACAACTAACGGGAGCGACCGACACAATTTCATGCCGGTTTTTATTTCAAGAGATGTTTGAGTATCGACCACAGTTTAAAATCTGGTGGGCGTTTAACCACAAGCCAGAAATTAGGGATGGCACTCTTTCGATTTGGGATCGGGTAAAATTGATTCCTTTTAATTATCGAGTGAAAAAAATCGATAAGAACCTACCTGAAAAGTTATTGAAAGAACTCCCAGGAATAGTTAATTGGATGTGCGAAGGATTAAGGGAATATCATGTTGTTGGATTGAAGGAACCTGATGTAGTCAAGATAGCCACAGAAGAATATAAAATCGAGCAGGACCGGCTATATGATTTCCGTGAAAAGGTTTTGATTGAAGATCCATCAGGTGTTGTTTTTGTCTCGGTCCTGTACAAAGAATACCTGGATTATTGTGAGATTATAAACGAAAAAAAACCGATGGGGAAAAACGCCTTTTCCAACGAGATGGCAGAAAAATACGTGCGTGATAGAGATTCTACTGGTCGTTACTTCAAAGGTATAACATTGAAGGCCCAACCCTCTCTAAACAGCGAAAATCAAAAACTCCAAATTAAGGAGCCTGACGCAAAATGACGCGCCTTGACGCATAACAACCTTTTTCCGTATTCTTCAAAAGTTCAAATTTCATGAGTATAGATACGGAAACACAATCTATGCGTCAGCGTGCGTCATCTCGCGTCATAGGCAACAGAGAATTGATTTTGTGATAGTGGTATCAGATGATAGAACAAAGTTAGAACACCTGGAACAGTTGATCTGTTCTGATACACTTCAGCAGAATTCTGCCGAAGTGAACACTCGTGCATAGCTCGCCAGGGCGGCATCTTGCTTTCACAGACATCTGCAGAAGCAAACAATTTCTTAATTTCTTTTGATCTAATTAAATGAAAACATACAGCCCGCTAAATACTCTCTCTCTCTCGCTGCCGGGATATCAACCTTGCAACAGTGTCTTTTGACAATCCTATCTCTTTTCCAATGAGATAATCCGATATTCCTTCATTGTGCATCTGTGTCACTTCATCGCCATATTGGGATTCAAGTTCTTGCCAGTGTTGTTCTCGTTTCCCGGGTGAATTACATTCTTCCTTCTCTGCCCGCTGGCTTGCTGCAACCTGCCGGGCCTGCTCATCACGGATCTTATCATACCGCTCGAAGATATCAGCCGGCGGCATACCGGAGACGAACCGTACAATCTTGTGTTTCCCCCATCGCAGATAGGGATAGAACATCTTACCGCTCCGAAACTGTGGTTTTTGTGTGAAAACCTTAACCAAAACGAGCCCATGATCATGAAGTGATTCCGATATCTCACAGAAATACGCAGAGAGCCTTCCAATATTGACGTCGGCCAGCTCTCTTTGTGGTGTCGAAATCAATAACGTGTTCCGTTCTGTTCTGCAAATTTGCAGAATTGCGCTCAAATCCCTGTTTTCTTTGGACATGAAACTTCTTGCGTTCATGGCATCCGCGCCCACATCATCGAGAATCACAACTTGCAATCTCTTCAAATTCTGCAACTTTTCAACGATTTGCTCGCCGGAAATCACAGCGACGTTTTCTTCCGGTGAGAAGTAATCTTCCCAGGACCCACCCTTTTTTTCCGCGATCCGTTTAGCGGTTTCAACGGCCAGATTAAGCAGGAAATGGCTTTTCCCGCTCCCACGCTGGCCGACGCACAATAAAATAGCGTCTTGATTGTGTTTCCCACAAACGCGATCAGCAAGGATCTCTGATAATCGCGGCGGTTCTATTTCGGAAAACTTATCCGAATACTGCCGGCGGGCTCCCCGGCCGGTCCCGATGATTTTTTCAAGGTCGTATTGTGCCATAACTTACACCTTTGAAATTACCTGCTTTCGGGCGATGCCGATATACTCATCAAAATACGCGACACATTCGCCGGCAATCACGGAAACAAGTTCTAAAACAGCCCGTCCGTGTTCGTCGTTATTGGAAAATTCTTCTTTCAACCGCGTCAATTCCGTTTCAACCAGGCCGAAGAGCTCGCGCCGGATCTCATCGTCCGGGACGCGGGCGATCAGCTGCCTGAGCAAGTAGTACGGCCGGCGGTCCGTACTGCCTTTCAGGTCTAAAATGGATTCGTCAATCTTCCCAATCGTAATCATCACGGATGTTAGGTAGGATTCCGGGCCTATTTTGCCGGGGATATCCAGTTCAAGGCCCGGCCCGGCCCCGCTCTGCTCATTCAAGGTTATGAACTCCTTTCGAACCCAGGGCTTCGGCCCACTTCCGGAACAGATTTATCCCGGTCCGGGCGCGCTCCTTGTCGTTGTCTTTAAACGGCGAATGAAGCCATAATTCAATTGCGTCCATCAAACCCGTTTCTGTCTCATACATCTCCTTCAACACGCACGTGTTGAAGAAGAGAACCGCGAAATTCTCATAGAATTGCACGAACCGGCCACGATTCACACAATTCCGATTGGCAAGATCAGAGATAACGAGAGAAGCGGCCGCGCTCGTGTTCGAAAACGCTCGGTCAATGTCGCGCCTGTATAAATCGGCGGGCGTCTGTTCCACGGGAACATTCGATTCCATGAACCAATATTATTCTTCACAATCATAAATATAGCACATGGATATTATTTATAGTAATAATAACCATTTCTATTCGTATGGTTGAAATGGAGATTGTCCGGGCGCATTTACGGCGCGTGCCCGGCAGAAAACAGCGTGTACGAGTCCGAGCACATGAACGACGAAAGCGAGTAAGAGATGATGAAGATACCCAGGGCGATCCGGTTACTGAATGACCGGGAAACGCTGGTCTATACGCTGGCATTTATCGGGCTCGTCGTTTTAGGGATTGTGTTATGAATGAAGTATTGGATCCTCTCAAAGATGCGGTTGTGTTACTTGAACGATATCACCGGCAATATGGCAAGGTGCCCGCGGACCTCGTCCTCACCATCAAATCTGAATTGGCTCGATATCAAATCGGTATTGTTACAACATTTTACGGCTGGTTGTTGAGAGAAAAACCAACTATAGCCGTGTTTTTCTGCGAAGATAGTGACACTGAAGACGACGAGCACGGCCCGCATGAACGCTCATTAGATGATTTTCTTATGGCAGCGCATCCACTTTACGGAGCGATGTAAGAGAACCGATAGCGATTATCTTATCCCAATAACGAATTTAACATAAGCAAACTGATTTTAAACGGCAATGTGCGATAATTTTATCTATATCTCTTTTGAGTTTTCAATTGTATGAAAGAAAAAGTGTTGGAAGCAATTGAATCATGGTTGCACAGTGATTACTTCAACGAGTATTCCCAGGAGATCACCGGCCGGCGAGGGCTGACAGTCACCACGGACCGGACGCCCGGCGAGCTGATCATAAAAATTATGGATTGATTCGACCATCCCAGGTAAGATATAGGCCAACAGAAAAAGAAGCGATTTCCAGCCGATTTATCGGCGCGAGAATAGATGGTATGGGTGGGGTGTGTGTGTTCTATCGTGGATATTTAGATGTAATACGTGGTCACTCGATTTTTGGGTGAGGCGGCGAGCGGGTGATCATATCGGCATGTGCCGAAGTCGATGATCCCGGATACCTGGCCCGACGAGGTTGACGTCTGCCCGGGATGTATATGTCACCCTAGGAAATTCTGACTGCCAGTCGGATTCTCCTAACCATGTTACCACACAAGGGACGCTGAATGTTTACATCTTATTGTAGGATGTCAGGTGTTGCTCTCAAAGAAAGAATGGTTGGGGGATACTTGTAATGAGATATACCCTCCGCCAACGTTGGCGGGGGGTGATACCCTCAAAGAATTGCCGAATCTGGAAACATTTCCTAAATCGGCAAAACTCCTCGCAACCATAACCGTTCGCTTTTGGTGCTCTCAATTCTCATAGGCTTGTGATAGCACATATACGCCGTAAATGGTAGGTTTCGATATAAAGAGAGGATTGCGGCCAGGGCAAAGGAGAGGATGCTTGCAGGCAAAGCCGACCCTATCCAGAAATCTGGAGAGGGTATCAGAACAGATAAAGAGCTCGCCAAGATGTGGATCAGGCAACTATGAGTAGATGAGGAGTATGCAATTCCGACTATCAATCGGATTTGCATATTTATCTAATATAAGAACTTTACTATCACTTGCAACGGTTGCAAGTGATAAAAAGACTTATAAAGTCCACGAAGAGTGGGAGCGGGAGCAGGCCAGGCGGCGGCAGGAAGCGACACAACTTAAAGGGCGTGATGTTGAAGGCAACCCGGTGTTCGGTGAGGGAAACATTTCCACCACCGAGAACCTTGGTGGTAAGACACGCGATGCCGTTGGTGCGGAGCTTGGGATGTCCGACTTCCACCATTAAAGGACATTTCACCCTGTCCCAAAGTTGGGACAGGGTAGATCGTTGGATATCGGTGTCGCTGCAGGCCGAGGAGTAGGACAAACCCTATCGTCTGGGACGATATGGAAAGTATTAAGATTTCCTACAACGATGAAAGATATCGGAGCACGTAAAACCGTTCTTTTCTTCTAAAATGGGTTAAATATGTAACATTGTTACCAGCCTGCACACGATTAAAAACCTTTATCTGTTTTTTTCACTGACTACTCTGAAGGTAATTCATATGGCTAAACCGATTTTGCTTGATTTTTACGCCGACTGGTGTGGCCCCTGCAAGAGACAGGGTCCGATACTGGAAGAACTAAAGGAGAAGATGGGTGAGAAGGTAGAGATCCAGAAGATAGACGTGGACCAGCATATGGATATTGCCAACCAGTATGGTATACGTGTCGTTCCCACGCTGATCATTTTAAAGGATGGAAAAGTGGTACGGACCCTTGAAGGAGTGACCAGTACCGAGTCACTTGAATCAATGCTTTCACCGCTGGTGGAGTAAGTGAAAGTCGGCGTAGTCGGTGGCACAGGCGATATCGGGGAGGGTATCGCAATGAGACTCTCCTCGAGCCACCAGGTATATATCGGTTCCCGTGAGGAGGAGAAGGCACAATATGCCAGCGAATGCTGTTTTTCGACCATAACGGGAAGAGGGCTGCCATGTCACTGCAGCGGCCATTCAAACCAGGATGCAGTGGATCTGGCCGACGTGGTCATCCTTGCCATACCGTTCCGGCATGTCGAGCCTACGCTTTCGTCACTGCACGGGTTCGAGGACAAGATCGTCGTCTCACCGGTCAACCCGATGGAGAAGAGGGACTATTTCGTGTATACCCCGCCGGCAGAGGGATCTGCTGCACTCTTCATCAGGAAATTTCTTCCCAAAGAGGCAAGGCTCTGCACCGCATTCAACACGGTAGCCGCCAACAAGTGGAAGGCGCTGGACCTGGAACTCGACCTGGCAGTCCCGGTCTGCGGTGATGACCCTTCGGCAAAATCGGTCGTCATGGAACTGGTAAACAGCATCTCCCGTGTAAAAGCCTATGACGCGGGACCGCTGGCCGGCTCCTGCATGGTGGAATGCCTGACACCCCTTCTCCTCAACATTGCACGGTTCAACAGGATGAGGGATGTCGGAATCCAGTTCAGATAAGATATCTGAGATAATATCAGAAATCTCCCGGATTTACGGCGCTGACGAGTGGTGGGAGGCAGATTCGGCAGAAGAGGTGATGATCGGCGCAATCCTCACCCAGCAGACCCGCTGGGAGAATGTCAGGACCGCTATTTTACGCCTGAAAATGCATGATTTGTGCAGTTTTTCAAAGATCCGTTCCGCCGATCCCACTTTCATCGAGAAGCTGATCCGGCCGACGGGTTATTATCGACAGAAGACCAGGAGGTTGAAGCTGCTTGCAGAATTTGTTCTGGAGAGACATGGTGGGATGGAGAACCTTGTAAAGATGGAGACCAAACACCTTCGAAGAGAACTTCTCTCCGTGAACGGTGTCGGTGAAGAGACTGCCGACAGTATCCTCGCATATGGTTTCATGAGAGACTGCATTGTCATCGATACATACACAAAAAGGATCTTTGCATGTGCAGGCATCATATCGGATGGTGATGAACTGCGCCGGGCATTCGAGGAGGCCCTTCCTGGTAATCCATCTGCAAAGCGGAGGATACACGGCCACCTGGTGGAATATGCCAAGGGTTTCTGCAATAAGTCGAGGTGTGAAGAATGCGTGATACGGAATTTATGCGAATAGGTGCCCGTCTGTTTACAGAAGGGCTTGTTGGAGGCAACTTTGGGAACATCAGTGTGCGGGCTGAGGGTGGATTCTATATAACCAGAAATGGTTCGTACCTGGACGACCCTGGAAACCCGGTCTTTGTTCCACTGGAAGGTCCGGTGCCTCCTGAGGCTTCAAGTGAATACCGGGTCCACCGGCAGGTGTACAGAAGCACACGCCATAATGCCCTCATCCATGCACATCCGCCCTACACGGTGGCGGCATCTCTCGTATATGATGAGATCGTTCCTGTCGACATCGAAGGCCAGACGTTCTGCCCCATTATCCCTGTTGTGGATGGAAAACCCGGATCAGAAGAGATTGCCAGAAACGTTGCCAATGCCCTCTGCCTCTCGCTTGTTACGGTCGTGAAGGGGCATGGGACCTTCGCTTCCGGAAAAAGTCTTGATGAGGCGTTCATACTGACCTCGCTCGTAGAGCACAGCTCGCACGTCCTCTGGCTTGTCGGCGACCTTCAAGGAGACACAGAATAGAAAAACCAACCCCTCTGATACGCCGGTGGATACAATGATTGAAGAAAAGATTGCCAGGCTGCCACCCGAACTCCGGCGGGAAGTCGAGGATTTCATAGATTACCTGCTGAAACGGTATGAAGACTATCCGCAAAAGCA
>LKUF01000274.1 GCA_001412335.1 Methanolinea sp. SDB | reverse complement strand
GTTCATCAATCCTACCCACACCAGGTAGCGAAGAGCCTATTCTTCACAGGAATTGAAGGTTACCTGGAGAGCCCCATCCAGACAAACGCCGCGCCGCATATGATCAATATGGCAATGACCGGCAGGGGAGGAGCAGGAATGCCCGGGGTGAGAAGTGGCACCACGGCAAAAATGAGGAGGAGTAGTCCAAGACCGATCGGAATCGCTTTGCTCTTCACCCCGAAGACCGGGCATCCACCCCTCTGTCTCTCGTCTGTCCGCTGCATGGATAGTTCCCGGGAATGCGATCTCATCAGATTTTCCAAATCATTCCTTAACGTATAGCAATATAGAGTTTATACATGGTTTTGCACATAAAGTATATAAATTCCAATGGGTTGAATTCCGGAAGGTCATATCGCGGCGTGGAAACAATCTGGAAGGGCTGTTTCGTCGGCAAACAGGAGAAAGAGAACAGCGTGAATCACCGTGGAAACATGGCTATTCGGATGATGCTGGCATTTTCAAATAAAAAAGAGGAGGGGTGCCAGATCCTTTTGGCCTGGAGGTGTATCGTGCCAAAACGGGCTACCTCCAACCAAAAAGGCGGGTCCCGGACTTGTCTTAACCGGTCCGGCTAAATCCTGCTGTAATGGCCGGTCAATTGCATTATCGTCGCAGCATGCCCTGTTCCCCTCTCCTCCGACAGGAACCCGGAGTTAACCTTTACGGGCAGGTATGTCCTGCCATACAGACCGGTGAGCGAGCCGAAAGACAAAGGCGAATCAGCTGTCATCGAATTCGGTTCTTCGATTTTGATCCGGGAAAAAACGTCCGTTCCTCCGAGGGGGAGGGACTCCTGGACGGATATGGACGAATCGGGAAGATTATTATCGGTATTGAACGGACAATCCGTATCCGCGAGGAACAATTCCTCTTCTGTCATTGCACCGCTGATAACCTCTCCGTCTTCCGAGAGGGTTATCTCCCTGAATGCATGGGTACCAGGATGACTCAGGATTCCATGTGAGTTCACGATCCCCTGGGTATTCTCCCATATCTCCTTCTGCCAGTCAGGCACTACAGCGAAGAGATCGGGAAAGAGATATGCATAATATTCGGCCCTGGTCATCGTCTGACCTGCCAGATCCATTCCCATGGCCTGTTGCTCTTCTGTTCTGCTGATTGCAAGAGTCAGTCCCGGAAGTACTGCAGGTTCCCTGCTCATCCGATTTTGATCGGTCATCGGGAGAGATTCCCAATAGGCAGGGTTTGTGGCCTGATAGAAACTCCCCATGGATTCGTAGGGGTTCCCTGTCAGGGGGTTGATGATGGGATCTTCGGAGAGTATGAGAGTCCAGCCTGTCCCTGAATAACATTCTTCTGATGCGGCCATGCCGGGAATCATGGCGCTAAAAACAAGAATTGCCATACAAATCCCCAGAGATATGTTTTTGATTGTATTTGGCTGCATTTCAATCGGTTTTAAAATATTAGAATTAAAATATAAAATTTTGTTGAACCATCGGGTTACACATACCTGTCAGGATGAATAGCTATGTCCCGGCACTATATCGGAGAACACCAAAAGCCTAGCCCTTAACCTGAACCATCGCGTAATTCGTGTTGTTAT
>LKUF01000273.1 GCA_001412335.1 Methanolinea sp. SDB | reverse complement strand
ACCTGGTAGCCAAGACCAAGGGCACCGATCATCGCGGCGATGACGGTCATCGAGAGGGCAAGCATGATGCACTGGTTCACCCCGGCCATGATCGTGGGCATGGCGACCGGCAGCTGGACTTTTATGAGTTTCTGCATCGTCGTCGCCCCGAACGAATCCGCGACCTCGTTCAACTCCTTTGGTATCTGGCGTATCCCCAGGTTGGTAAGCCTGATTGCAGGCGGCATGGCAAAGATGACAGTGGCCACGATCCCGGGAACGTTCCCGAGCCCGAAGAATATCACCGCCGGTATCAGGTAGACAAAGGAGGGCATGGTCTGCATGAAGTCGAGGACCGGCTTCACGATGCTGTCGAGGTGATCGTTCATCGAGGCGAGAATGCCCACGGGAAGACCAATCAAAAGCGCGATGATGGTGGCGGTGACCACCAGTGCGAGCGTCTCCATGGAGAGCTTCCAGAGTTCGAGGTTCCAGATCAGGAGAAGCCCTGCAACGCTGAGAACCGCAAGCTTCCAGTCCCGCCTGGTGACGAGGAATACGATGACTCCGAATACCAGGATCGTCACGAGGGGCGGTGCAACGAGGAGGAGGTCCTGGAATCCGTCGACGAGAAAACCGAGGATTGCGCTGATACCGTCGAGCAGCCATCCCAGGTACATCTCGATCATGTCGACGAGCCATTCGACCGCCTCGCCAAGCGGCAGTTTAGGCAACACCGTTGGACCCCTCCTTCCGTGCAAGTGCCGATATGACCGTGCTTGGAAGCACGATCCCGGCAATCTTTCCGGAATCGTCGACCACCGGGAGATGATGCGGAACGCCTGCAAGCTGGGTGATGACCTCTGATACCGGAGTTGACGTAGTCACCACCTGGAGGTCACGCCGCATGATGTCGGTGATGGGAATATGGTTCTTGACCGCGGCTATCGCGTCATCGAGGGTCACGACCCCCTCAAGTTTCCTGTTCTTGCCAACCACAAAGAGGCATGAGTGCCCATGCTCTTCCATCAGGTGCAGTGCGACCCTGGGGCCGTCGTTGATGTGCACCGTCGGCCCGGGGTGCTTCATCACGTCCGCGGCTGTCAGGACTTTCGAGATGTCCACGTCGGCCACGAAACGCTCAACGTACTCGTTCTCCGGGTTGGTCAGGATATCCTCTGCCGTCCCCACCTGGATGATCCTGCCGTCCTTCATGAGGGCGATACGGTCCCCGAGCTTCAGCGCCTCGTCAAGGTCGTGTGTCACGAATATTATCGCTTTTCCGAGCCTGTCCTGGATATCCAGGAGTTCGTCCTGCATGTCCCTCCTGATCATGGGGTCGAGGGCGCTGAAGGCCTCGTCCATGAGCAGGATGTCGGGATCGCTTGCCAGCGCACGGGCAAGGCCCACCCTCTGCTGCATCCCTCCGGATAGTTCCTGCGTGATGCTCTGTTCATACCCGGAAAGACCCACCAGATCAACGGCAGACTGGGCTGTTTTCAATCGTTCTTCCCTGGAAATTCCACGTACCTCAAGCCCGAAGGCCACATTATCCATGACAGAGCGGTGGGGAAGCAATGCAAAACTCTGGAAGACCATTCCAAGTTTCTCTCTCCTGATCTGTTTAAGTTCGTCCTCATCCATGGTGACGATATCTGTTCCCTCGATCAGGATGACTCCGGAAGTGGGGTCGATCAGTCGGTTTATGCACCTGAGCAGCGTGGATTTTCCACACCCCGATAGACCCATCAGGACAAAGATCTCTCCTTCATGGACAGTGAAGGAGACGTCCTGCAGGGCGACCACGTGATTGGTTTTTTCTAAAATCTCGGTTTTTGTGCGCCCTTCTTCCAGCAATTGGCTTGCTTTTTCCGGTTTCGGTCCAAAGATTTTTGTGACATTCTGGACTTCGACTACTATTGCAGGCGTTTCATCATTATTCATGAATAAATTCTCCAAAAAATTCGTTGGAACCTCTTTACCAGTTTAATACAGGTCATCTTTGTAATAAGTTCCGGTTCCGGATCCCGCCAAAATGGCACGAAATTACCGGATTTTGAGGTCAATTCCAGTCCAACGGGCCAGGGAGATCTCCCCGGTTCCGCTCCCGGTTGCCGTCCGCATCCTTCCCTGTTTCTTAGCCATGGGAGTGCGGCAGAAAACCCCATCATTTTTATCCCTTCCCCTCCCCAATTACTCAGGTACATTCCGGCTTTTTTTTCGAAAAAGCCAGTGAAAGGAGGAAATGATGGGAAAAGGAACCATTGTCCTTGCATATTCAGGGGGTCTTGATACCTCCATCTGCATTCCGCTTCTGAAGGAGAGGTACGGATACGACCGCGTCGTGACGGTGGCCGTCAATGTCGGCCAGCGTGATGAAGAGATCCAGACTATCACCGAGAAGGGGATACGACTCGCCGATGCCCATTTCACGATCGATGCACGTGAGAGGTTTGTCACGGACTTTATCTT
>LKUF01000272.1 GCA_001412335.1 Methanolinea sp. SDB | reverse complement strand
TTACTATAAATGGGAAAAAATACGGAGGAGAAATCTCTTTCGATAACGATAACCGCATTACACAATTTTTTGACGCTTTCCCAGATATTCATTCAGTTTTGGAATTAGGAAGTCTTGAAGGGGGACACACATTTCAATTGGCAAAGAAACCGGGAATATCAATTCTTGGCATTGAAGGACGCGATTATAATGTCAAAAAAGCAAATTTCGTTAAGGATTTGTTGAAGATAGAAAATGCACGGTTTGTTTGTGGAGATTTGGAAAAGACAAGATTAACTTCTTTTGGAAATTTTGACGCCGTATTCTGTTCGGGAATACTATACCATATGCCAAAACCATGGAATCTCATAAGCGAAATCAGTAAAATCACGGAAAAAGTATTCATCTGGACACATTACGCTCCCGATGAGAAAGGAACGATTCAAGTCAATGGGTATCAGGGATTTTGGCATAAAGAATTTGGATTTTCCGGTTATAAGAAACCGCTTAAAGGATTATCAAAAAGATCTTTTTGGGTTACACAATCATCACTCATGGATATGCTCAATAATTATGGATTTCGTAATTCAATAGTGTATGATGATTCCCCGGATCATGTCAATGGCCCGGCGATCACACTGGCCGCCTGGAAACCCACGGAAAATCCAACGTTTTAGATCCAAAAAAGAACTGGATAAATTCTCAGTCCCCCCCTGAATCTGCATTCAGCAGCATCACGCTCAGAAAGATTGCAGAGAATACGACCTCCAGACCGGCAATGAACAATGTCATCGCCAGGATGGCATCGACGACCTGGGTGAGTTCGCCAAATTGCATGGCAACCCAGTTCCAGATGATACTTCCACCTATGACAAGTCCGGCGAGGATCAGCATAATGCCGGCGACAAGCTCGTACTCGAGGTTATGGTAGGTGATGAGCTGCCTGAAGAGCGTATCCTGCCTGCTGTACCCGTGGATCGTGGAATATACCTTGATGTGGATGCCGGTGAAGAGTAGCTGGAGTCCACCGATCAGGGCGAATGAGCCGACGACGAACGAGTGGAGATGTGCGGTTTCGACCCCGCCCCGGAAATAGAGGATGATCATCACAAGTATCCCGACTGCAGTGAACAGGAAACCCGGAATGGCAAGGAACGGAATAGGCCGGTAGAGGAGCATGAACCTGATATGACGCCAGCCATCGGTGAAACTTCGTAAATTCGAGGGTGCAACCCGTGGCGAGTACGAGATCGGCACCTCTTCGATCTTCATTCCGCGCCGTGCCGCCTCGATGAACATCTCGCTTGCAAACTCCATTCCACCCGTTGTGAGCGGGAGCCGTTCGAGGGCGTTGCGGTGGATGAGCCGGAAACCGCTGTGTGCATCCGAGATATGCGTATGGAAGAGGAGATTGAGCATGCGGGTGAGGAGGGGGTTTCCGATGTACTGGTGGAGCCATGGCATCGCACCAGGTTTTATCGCCCCCTTCAGGCGTGATCCAAAGACCAGATCCGCTCCTGTCTCCTCCATCCTCTTCAGAAGCTTTGGTAACTCGAGGAAATCGTACGTATCGTCTGCATCACCGATCGCGATCAGATCTCCTCGCGTTTTCGCAAGGCCCGCGATATAGGCGTTTCCGTACCCTGTCTTTTCAGGATGGACAAGGATCGCCCCAAGCGATCGGGCTATCCCGGCAGTCCCGTCTGCAGATGAATCGGAGACTATGATCTCTCCGGAAATCCCGAGATCGGAGAATACCTTCTGGATCTTGTGGATACAGGAGGCAATCGTCTGCTCTTCGTTGAGCGTGGGCAAAACGACCGAGAGATACGGTTTTTTTGATTCGGTATCCATGTATAACTGTCCAATATTTCCAAAACGTATGTATTTTTTCGGGCGGATAGGGTATATCCTTTTTCATATGCGAATGGAGCGGAGGTATTTGAACAAAAAAGGGATGGAAAGATGATGAAATGGTATGATTCCATGATTCACACCATGTACCCTCTACTCCTGAAAATAACGAAAATTCCGTCAAATCTCAACTACTCTCCCTGAGATGACATCATCGTCACTCACATCAAACTCCTTTCCTGTCTCGATGATGCGGTATTTTCCAACCGCCACGACCTCGTACGGATTGTCAACGGTCGCATAGGGGGCGATAAACTCGCCACCAACACTCTCCTGCCTGTAGGTGAATGTCCGTCCGGTGTTTGTCATGATCTCGAGTTCGAGCGTTCCTTCTCCCTTTACACGGGCACCCGGGACCGTCTCGAAGATCTTGACGGCAGGGATGGATTCGATACCCGACATATCGTGAATGAGCAGGTCCGTTGCATTTCCTGGCGATTCGTGCACCAGCCGGAAATGCCTCATCGCAGGTTGTTCTTTGAGGGGATAGAGATACTGGCCAGCTCTCAACACGTCCGTCTCCGAACGGGGTATATATTGTGCGAGTGCCTCGTCAGCCTCCTGTGGAGTGAGGAGCCAGGCATTTACGATCATCGGATATATCATCCCGCCCCGGTTTTCCGTGTAATATTCCAACAGGATAATCTTATCAGGTACAACCATCGACCCGTCAAAGTTATGGAGTCTTACCAGGGAGGTCTGGAAATAGGGTTCCATCTCGACGTTTAACTGGCGTGATCCTTCAGCAGTCTCCCTGAAAAACGACCTCTTATATTCTACAACATCTCCCTCCGGGTCGGCCCATTCCACAATTGCAGAATATTTTTCGGTTGCCAGGCTGGTATCGGTTATCACGTAGCGTCCTCCGAGTCGGTCGAGTGCTCGTGTTGCATCATCCTCAGAGTCGGTAAGGAAAAATGAGGCAGCTCCTCTCGGTCCCCTCAGGTTGTCCTGGAAGGGGTTAGTGACAGGGATTCGCTTTCCGATAAACGTGATATAATGGCCATAGTCCCACCATGACAGTATTCCATATGATTGTGAGGGGTACTCAAACCCGTCCTGTTCGTATATTGTGAGATACTCGACACCGGGATCCGGGGTATGCTCCGACACCCATTCCATCGAGTCCACCCAGTTGGGATCGAGCCGAAGGCCGGGGAGTGTCGAATATGCGATGTCCTTCTGGATCGCTGCCGCAACCGTGTAGGCGGTCATAACGAGGATTATGGAGATGATGATAAGCCCAAAAATCTGTTTATTCGATCGAACTTGCGTTTTTTCAGGCTTCTTTGGTTTCTTCCCTTTTGTCCTGGCGGTTTTTTTTGTGCCTTTCTCCTCTTTTTCCTGGGCGGGTGTAGTATCCAGTTCTTTCTGTCCAAATAACTTCGAAAAATTCCCGGATTTCAGGTTCAGATAATCCAGACCGATCTGGATGCTGCTGACGATACCGACTCCTGCCAGGAGGGAGACATTGATGACAAAGTAATATTCGTACCGGTAATGGCTGACCGTGGCGAAAAAAATGATCAATGTCCAGACGCAAAAGAAGAGATGATCTGTACGGAATTTTTTTGAAATCTCCCGCAAGAGAATGATAAAACCGATAAATCCGAGGACAATGCCAAAATAGATCGAATTAAATGCCCGTTCAATACTCCAGCCTTTCAATTCCGATATCGTGCTTGTCCCGGAACCCTGGCTAAAAAATGCAACCAGTTCGGAGAAAAATCTCCCATCATTGAAGAGGTAGAGAACAAGTAAGGATACAAAAACAACCAGGATCGTCAAAATATAAAAATTTCGTTTGTTAGTCCCGAAATAGTGAACCAGTCCGAAAAATACAATGGTCTCCAGCAGAATGAATACAATTGCAAGGATCTGGGCTATGCCATACTGTTGCAGGGCCAGACCTGCATGTTTAATCCCAAATGCTGCCATCATGACGAGGATTAAGGAGAAGACGGCAAGATTGGAATAGGTCAGGTATCTGATCGAATTATTATTTTGAACATCAAGTATCGACTGGAAGAAGGTATAGACGGCTACAATAAGCCCGAAAATGAGAATTATTGGCATATTCGTGTAGCCAAGGAAATACGAGACAGCTGTTATTGCAGCCAGGATAAAAAACATTCCCGCTAGCTTGCGATCTTGTTTAAACGATGTGTGATGTTTTTTTGCATAGGACACTGTTGCCATATACATCAGGCAGAAGAGTGTGCTGAAGAGAGTCTCGACGCAATGATGATCAAAATACCCAAACGATGTGTCGACAAAATAGACGGTACTGAGAAGAGTAACCAGTCCAGACGCCACCAGGCCGACTTTGTAGTCCCATAGCCGTTGTCCAATCAGGTATACGACGGGCACGGTCAAAGCAGCAAAGATCGGAGGAATCCATGATGCGACATACATCAGTTCAAACCTGGTTGTCAATCCCAGCAACAGGCAGATACCGGAACTGATAAGCGGCATCAGTGGTCCCCACCCGATTGTTTTTCCACTGGGATACGCTGTCATCGGATCGAACCAGGCATAATGTGGAAAATTCTGAACCATCAACTCGACCTGGCGGAAACCG
Organism: Methanolinea sp. SDB; assembly: GCA_001412335.1. Lineage (GTDB taxonomy): Archaea > Halobacteriota > Methanomicrobia > Methanomicrobiales > Methanospirillaceae > SD8. Next base: position 1,981 of record LKUF01000272.1, on the reverse strand, counting down.
TACCATATATCAGGTGATTTGTACGTGAGATACCGGGGTAGATCGATCGAATACGCCGAAAGGCCCCGTATCCACAGACAAAATATCATCAGGAAAGCGATGAAAACAATAATTAAATGAAGCCTGTATTGCGATAACCGACTGATATCCATTAAAAGGTTTGTATACACCTAAATCCATTTTAATATTGTGATTCGAGATATTCCAGTCGATAAACAGGTAAAAATTCATTTCGTGTGATGTGGTGTCAAAAACCGTATAAATCCTTCTAATATTTCACGAATAAAGATCTCTCTGCACGCCCGCAGAATGATTAATCTGGATAATAGATGTTATCCCCGTCAAATGAAAGCACTATTATAGTCTTCCGGGTCATTAAAAGATTGAATATAAGGTGGATCCATTTTTAATGACAGGTGACGCATTTCGAGGAATCCATGAAGATCGCCTTTGTGTATGACGCAGTCTACCCGTACCGTGTCGGAGGAGTGGAGAAGCGGATTGCCGAACTCTCACAACGACTCGCACGAAGGGGTCACGAAGTCCATATTTTCGGGTTGATGGCATGGGAGGGGCCATCTTCCTTCACCAGGGAGGGTGTCCATTATCACGGGGTGGGAAAAACATGCCCCTTCTACACGGAGGGACGTCGTTCCATTCGGGAAGCACTCTATCTTGCCGTGAAGGTTTTTTCACCCCTCGTCAGCGAACCGTTCGATATCATAGATTGCCAGAATTTTCCATATCTCCATTGTTTTCCGGTTGCATTGGCAGCGAAGATGAGAAAGAGCCATCTTGTGGTCACCTGGCACGAGGTATGGGGGAATTACTGGTCCGAATACCTCGGCACGTTTGGGTTCTTCGGCCGCATGATCGAGTGGCTCACCAGTCGCCTGTCTGATAAAGCTATAGCGGTATCAAAGGCCACACGAACGGATCTTCATACGCTTAACACCCATATGGATGTTACACTGATTCCGAACGGGATCGATATCAATCATATAAAGGATGTGCAGCCGTCAGAGATCAGATCAGACATCATCTATTCAGGAAGGCTGATCCGGGAGAAGAATATCGATCTCCTCATCGAGTCACTTGTTTTCGTAAAAGAAGAACTTCCGACGGTCAGATGCATCATAGCCGGTGACGGACCTGAAAATTCGCGGCTGCAGAACCGGGCACAAGATCTCGGTGTATCTGATAATATCCGTTTCATGGGTTTTGTGAGAGATCATGACGATGTGCTTGCTCTCCTGAAATCATCGAGGGTTTTTGCATCCCCCTCTGTCAGGGAAGGCTTCGGCATCGCCCCGCTCGAGGCGATTGCATGCGGGTTGCCTGTGGTAACCGGGGATGCACGGAAGAATGCAGTGCGGGAACTCGTGAATAACAGAACAGGTATCATCAGCCACCCATCCCCGGAAAAATTTGCAGAATCGATTATTTTGTGTATGCAAAGAAACGATGAGATGAGGGAAGGCTGTATCTCATTTGCAGCGGATTATGACTGGGATGTGATTACTGAAAACCTGGAATCATTTTATTTGGATATCTTGAGAGGATAACATGAAGAGATGGATCCGAATCTCCGGGTTATCTGACTGTTCCCTGGAGTACTACCAGGTCCTCACCGGTACCACGTGTCGCCTGAAATGAAAATGCTTCAGGCTTTCTCATTGGAAAGATCTCTTATTCCCGGGCATGAACCGTCCTCAATTCATCCCGTCGGTCTGAACGCACCCAATTACCCTCTGTATCCTGGCCAGAATATCCTGATTGCCTGGGTTCTCCCAAACTTTGCATCACTGTTCCTGGGATTGAGTTCCAGCGCACGGTCATACGCCTTTACCGCATCGGTAGCGCGTCCAACCTTCGTCAATGCAAATCCATAGTGTGCCCAGGCATCGGAGCTTTCGGGATCGATGGCAACCATCTCATCAAAGACCGCGACTGCTTTATCGTATTCCTTCATCCGGTAAAA
>LKUF01000271.1 GCA_001412335.1 Methanolinea sp. SDB | reverse complement strand
ATGATGCCGACGGTCTTCCCGGGAAGATCTCGAACCGGCAGCATTCGTCACCCATCGCATAGCATTTCCGTTCAAGGGCAGTGTATTTTATACCGAAATGATCCGAGAAGATGGAGGTGAGGACACCCGATTCAAATGAGCAGACGGGTTTTCCGGTCAAAGGAAAATCCCTGCACTCGAAGCACTCGTAAAAGTTCAGTGTCAGGGGGTTTTTCTCCAGCAGCTCCACCTCGCCGAGAGCATGTGAATCCCAAAAACCTGCAACATTATCGATCAGATTCCGGGTCTTTTTTTCTGCCACAATTTCTGATATTCGCCTGCCCACCCGGCATCCCGCTGAGTGCAGAATGGGATCGATATTTATCCCTTCTGAAAGGAGGGTAATTCTAAGAGTGCTCAGGATGTATCTGAAAAAATCGACTGCATCATTTTTGGAGGGATCATACGCAGGAAAATTCTTCTCGGTCTCGAAAAGCGATCTCTCGATACCGGACGCACCGACAAGATACGATGAATGGAGGAAGAACCGTTTCTTTCTGGAGTCGCAGGGATCACCTTTGGATCCGACTATTCCCAGGTCGGAGAGATCCTTTAAGTGGACAGAGACTGTTGACTTTGCTCTGCCTGACCGTGCCACGATATCTTCGAAAGGAAGCTCGCCGTCCTTCAGCATCTCGAGGATATTCACCTTAACAGGGCTGTCAATAGCTTTTATTCCGGTATCTGATGCAAATATCCTGACAAATGGAGATGATTCCGCAGTAAAAGCTGGCTTTCCTTTCATGACCCGGGCACCTATCTAATCTTTTGGCCAAAAAGTATAAATATATTTGGTTCGTATACAATAGAATGTTCGTATATGATAAAACTAAATGTCCGGGAACGTTGTGGAATACCGGATAATTCCGTCCGGAATCTCGTGAAACATGAGATAAAATTGGAAAAGTGTTCGAATATGGCCGGTCAAAACGATGGCCGGGTATGAATTTGAGAGGTGAATGAAGATATGACCGGAATTACAGTTGACTGCCTGCCGTCATCGGCAAAAGCGGTATTCTCGCTGCTTCGGGACGGCAAGCCAAGAACCCTGAATGAGATGGTGGAGAATGTCTCGTTTTCTCCGAGAACCATCAGGAATGCACTGAACCGTCTCAGGGATAACGGGCTGATCGTGGCAAAGTTCAACTTCAGGGACGCAAGAAAGCCGTTATACCAGATCAAGACTGCTGCAGTAAGGGTATAGCCCCCGGGCAATGCCCTTCAAATTCAAATTCGAAAGCCGGATGTTTTTTAAACTGCTTCGTTTTCATCATTCTATACTCCAAACACTGTCCTGACAATCACTCCGATGATGAATGAGATAGCCGCGATACCCATGCTTAACATGGCCATTTCAGAGAATTTCTTCCAGAATGGCAGGTCCTTTGCAACCGAAGTATAGAATGTGAAGAGCACGATTATGGCGAGGGCTCCTCCGAGCGTGAAGAGGAGAGCGATGAATGGATCCGGCAGGAAAAGATATGGAAGAATCAGTATTACGACCGTGACGATATATGCCAATCCGGTATATGTTGCTGCAGTAAACGGATTGCTCCCCCCATCTTCCGTTTTTTGAGACAGGTATTCAGATGCGGCCATGGATAGCGAAGCCGCAATTCCCATGATGAATCCGACCATGGCGATGATTTGGGGGTCCTGGAGGGCGAATGTAAAACCCGCCAGGCTCCCGGTGAACTCCACCAGAGCGTCATTCAGACCGAGCACTATCGATCCAACGTATTGCAGTCTCTTCTCGTCGATGAAACTGATGATATTTGCCTCGTGATCCTCCTCCTGCCGGATTATCGATTCCGCCTCGGGAATAAACGGCTCAAGTTTCCTGTACGATACAATGGCCTGGTTTTCCCTGCTCTCCATCAACTTTATCGTGAATGTCACGCCGAGAATCCGGCCCATGAGCGAGTACAGCCAGATTTTCAGTTTATCAGGACCGACATCCTCCCCGGTATACTTCTTCCAGGTATTGTAGTGACTCTTCTCCTCGTGTGACATCCTGGTCAGTATTGCGGAGTTATTGGCATCTTTTACCGATGATGCGAGGTTTTTATAGATGTGGTGTTCCGTGATCTCATCTCTCTGGTAATCTTTTAATCTCTCCCGCATTTCCCGGTCTTGGATCTCTGGTGTCATCCTGATTCCGTCCACGTCTTCTTTCTCAAATGAGATGCACTTTTGTCTTCCTTATCTCTTGTGCCTGCACGTTGGGAAAGAACGGAAGTCAAGTATATATGTCGCAGGTGCCAAACAGAACCATAAGAATGCCCGAAGAAGAGACCACGGTTGAGTCTGGAGAAGGGAGAGAGGAGGAAGAGGTGCTTTTTGGCTACGAAAATGAGCTCAAAGAGGCCCAATCGGCGGTTAATGACTATCTCTGGGGCAAACATAAGAATATCGCGATAGTCTCCGATCCCTTCGCCGGACGATCTACGCTTGTTGAATATCTGGCAAGGGACTATCTGACAACCACCATATCGTTTAACTCGGTAATGACCGAGAAGGCATTCATCTCAACTCTTCATGATGCCAATAATATCATAATAATGGACAACTGTCATTTCCTGGCGATGCGAAAGATTGGCGGCTTCGCACAGCTCGATGAATTTCTCAAATTCCTCTCAAAATCTGACAAGCTCTTCATCACTACCTGGAATACATATTCCTGGTCTTATCTGTCTGCTGTGAAAAATCTTGATGAATTCTTTCCAAAGGTCATACGCCTTCAACCAATGAATGCTGAATCGCTCAAGAAGATGATCATTTCACACTATGGTGACAATATTAAGTATATTGATGATGCTGCTTCGAAAGAGAAGAAATTATCGATTTCCTGGAAATGCGTACATATCACGATACCATTCTCATCAACCACTCGATGCATTCCCTGGCCATATCTCAATCTCTCTTCGATCTTTCACAAGAAGAAAAGAGAGAACGCCGATAAGCTGGTTTTTGACAGGCTCACACGAGTTTCAGGCGGGAATCCCGGCATAGCACGGAAAATCTGGGATGCGAGTATAGATTATCCAAAAATCGAGTTAAGCTCCATAAAAGAGTCAACATTTAATACAGACTTAAGCATCAATGAAGCTTTTCTGCTGGGAATAATCCTTACGATGGAGAAGATCCAGCTAGGTGACCTTGCCGAGATCGCCGGCCCGGAGATCGACGTTGAAGAGAGTCTCTATATCCTCATGAACCGTGAGCTTGTCGCTAAAGAGGAAGGATATTATATCATCAATTATCGTGCCCTCAAAAGCGTCAAAAGTTATCTCGAACTGAACAGGATGGTGTGGTAGGATGCCCGATGGTGTTCTGACAAATACGACCGAACAGTTGACCACCCTTCCCTTCCATGAGATCGGGGTAGAGACGATTCTTTATATCGTCATCATCATCGTCATCGCCTACATCCTGGTCCGTATAATCTCTTTTGTCCTGAGATTCGTTTCAGAAAAGATACCAGGCTATCGGCACCCAATAACCATGCTTATTCCCCTTCTCAAGATAGTCATCTATTTCACCGCTCTCTACTATGTCCTGTTTGCGCTCATCGAACCCGATATCACCCAGCTTATCGCATTCTTCGGCCTCTTCGGAGCCGCTCTTGGCCTGGGGCTGAAAGATCTCCTGGCGGATATAGTCGGGGGCATTGTGATCATCTTCGAAAAACCTTATCAGATTGGGGATAAAATTACATTCGGAGACTATTACGGAGAGGTAAAAGATATCGGCATCCGGGCCACGACACTGGTCACCCCCGGAGACAGTCTCGTCACCGTCCCCAACTACCTGGTATTTTCCAAGGCGGTGTCAAGCGGAAACGCGGGAAACGTGGCCATGATGGTGATAATAGACCTCTTCGTCGATCCAGAGGCCGATGCGGGAGCCGCGATGAATATCTTAAAAGAAGCGGTCGTTACCTCAAAATACGTATACATTTCAGAGAAATTTCCTTATACCCTCTTACTGGATGACTTTCCCTACTACAAGCGGATACGGGCAAAGGCATATGTAAACGACCTCCGGAACGAGTTTGAGTTTATGTCGGAAGTGACACGGAGGGCCTGGATTGAGTACCGGAAACTGGGAATCAGGCCAACCAGTTACCGCTTTCCGGAAGCTGACCGGGACAATTTTAAGAGGTCCTTCACAAAACAGGCACGGCAAGATCGGGATTGAGCAGTATCTCATTTGGAAGTCCTGAAAGCGCTACAGCCGCCAGTGCACCGATCACGCCTCTTTTCCCATGGAGCGTGACATCAAACTTTCCGGCAGTCTGCCTGGCGAGTTCAATGTCGACAACTTCTCTCCTCGCCTGCCTCCCAAAGTCACGGAGCCCTTCGGGTATACGGAATCCCTTCTTTATTGCCATACCCCACTCAGGTGAAAGGGCCTCGTCATTGACGAATAGAAGAGCTTTTTCAGACATCTTGTGACAGAGTCCGGGATCGACTGCAAGCTCGATGTAACTGCAGGAGTTGCCTGTTGTCTTGCCTTCGAGTTTTGGGAACAACATGGCGACGTAGTGACCGATGGGAAAGACGCCATCGAAGGTGCAGAGATGCTGGAGCAGCGCAAGAGAGAGGGCAAATGTGGCGCCTCCATCCCTGCTGTCCGTATCATCAAGCCCGATGATCACGTGGCAGAGGGCGCGTGTCCGGACTTTGCCCTCGACAACACCCCCACGCCGTGAGACCGTCACGTCCTGCACTCCTTCGGCATGTGCCATCATATCGGTGAGGGAATATGCAGGACCCCCGATACAGCGGATATACTGGATGATGTCATCTCCTTCACGTTCAACCCCTGCCACACCGACGGCGGAAGCAGGATGAAGACCGATATCAATCTCATTCCTGCCGATGACGGCACATTCCCGGAGAAGGGTGCCATCCCTTCGCACTCCGGTTATCACACCGCCGGCCAGGACGTGGTGATGCCCGCAGAAAGCCGCACATGCACCGCTCAGGCATTCGTGGTAGATCTCGACCCGGTCCCCGTCGACGGTGGTGAATATCTTCCGGCATGCGCTCTGGGGCATTGCGCTTGTCGCTGCGTACCTTGCAGGTATCCGGCCCTGTTTCCGATCCCGTATGACCACGCAGCCCTCGTCTATCAGGCGGTTTATCCAGTCCTGCGCGGTACTCCGGGGCACACCGGCGGCCTCCTGGATATCTGTCACGGTAAAGGAGCCCTGCTCAAGGGTGCAGGAGCGCATCAGCTGAAGATATTCTCTTCTGCGTTTAATGACGCCCTGCATAGTGATCCCTGATAAACATCAGGTCCCCGATGATCGCACTCGCAGTCTCGACCGATCCTGCACCCTTTCCTATCATTGTGATCTCTCCTGCCATATCCGTCTCGATGGTGACTGCATTCAGAGTCCCTTCAACAACGAGGGGATGGGTCTTTGGGAGGATCCGGGGTGAAACCCTGAGCACACCTCGCGAGGGAATCGACTGCGCAATCAGCCTGATAGTGCAGTTCTGGTCATCTGCAAGGCGTAAAGCGTCGGTTGTCAAACAATCGATGCCCGTGATCTCAACATCCTCGAGAACCGTATCAAGGCCCCATATCGTGTTGGAGAGGATAACGAGCTTGATGGCTGCATCGATTCCCTTTACATCATAGGTCGGGTCTGCTTCAGCGTACCCCATCTCGCGTGCCTCCATGAGCGCCTGTTCATACGTGAGGCCTTCGGCTTCCATCCTGGTCAGGATGTAATTCGATGTCCCGTTCAGTACTCCGAATACTGCGAGTACCCTGTTGCCTGCAAGGCCCTGTTTAAGAGTGTGCATCACGGGAATGGCCCCGCAAACCGTTGCCTCGAACCTGATCGAGACACCGTGCTTCTCTGCCAGGGATTGCAACAATGAATACTTCCGTGCGATCGGACCTTTGTTTGATGTGACCACGTGTTTTCCCCGTTCCAGGGCGCTCCTGATGAACGTGAGAGCAGGCTCACCGGTAGTTGCGTTCGTCGGTGTCACCTCGACCAGGACATCATAATCGGCGTGGTTGACAATGTCCACCGCAGAGAGCGACTTGTCGCCGCAGAACCCGTGAACGCGTTTTGCCTCAAGCACCTCGTCGATGTGGATGCCGTCTTTATCCATGAGAGCGCTTTTTGAATCTGCGATGCCCGTCACCACGAGACCAAGGTCTTTCTGGTCGGCCATCTCCAGGAGACCTCTCCCGACTGCACCCATGCCAAGGATCGCTACCTTCATACGAACTCCTCCAGCGGCTCAATTATCAGCAGGTCTTTCTCCTTTGCCACCGTACGCAGAATCTCCATTGTCTGTTCCATCTCATTCCGGTCAACAGCCCTTATGACGATCAGGGCGGAAGAGGGCTCATTGATGGCAGGCATCACCATATTCATATCGGTCACTTCTGCAAATCCCGTACAGTCTATCCTGTCAACGGTATCTCCAAGATCGGTATGCATGATATGACCGATCATTATCACGGTCTGCGTATAGAGGAGACGTCTTTTGCCGATTCTTACGACATTCACTCCCTTGTTCTTAATTCGGGCGATCAATTCGTTGAGGCGGTCATCCTGGATCTCGAGTACAATCTGGACTCCGAGTTTGTCATCTTCCGCCTTCTCGTCTCTCTGGTGGATTACGGCGATGATATTGCCGCCCACTTCGGAGATAGGCTGCAATGCCGCCACCAGCTGACCAGGAGCATCTTTCATCTCCAGTTTCATGGATACCTGCAAAAAACCACCTTGCCTGTTATCTTGGATTCGTCCAGAGATAAGCCTTTTACCATCACATCCAGAAGAACACCTGAGTCCGTTTTCCATCTCTTCTGTGACTGAAAACCCCTGAATAACTCATAAAGCGTTTATTGAGTGAACCGTGCGGAAAAGCCCGCCCATGCCGCCGTCAACTGTACCTTCCGGTACGGGCATCCAGGCGATTCCTTCAGCTGATTTATGAACCGAAAGGGCCGCGAAACCGAAAGGCAATACCAGCAAAGAATAGTATCGTGGTAAAAACCCGCAAAATTTGCCTCCTCGCTGTTTTGTGTGGAGAGACTGAATCGAATTGTTATCTACATACCAATTCAGTCACCCACAACCGCCGCCGGGGCGTCCTCACATAACTC
>LKUF01000270.1 GCA_001412335.1 Methanolinea sp. SDB | reverse complement strand
ACCAGAACGCGTAATCGTAGCGGTGGTACACGCTGACCTGGAAGACCGTGAAAATGGTTTAGGCATGTTCATTCGAAAGAGAATCTCATGCCTATATCTTTTCATTTTACCTGATCTCATTCTCCGCTTAAGATCCTCGCGTTGTCTCCAAGTACCACTCGATCGTCCTCTTCAAACCTTCCCGAAATCCCATCTCGGCCTCGAACCCAAACTCCTCCCTGGCCCGGCTCACATCGAGGCACCTCCGCGGCTGACCGTCTGGTTTCGTGATGTCCCATACGATCTCTCCATCGAACCCGGTGAGTTCGCCAATCAACGCGACCAGGTCCTTAATCGGTATTTCCATGCCGGACCCGAGGTTCACGGGATCGGGTTTATTGTATAGTTCGGTCGCGAGAACAATCCCCCTCGCGGCATCATCCACGTAGAGAAACTCCCTGGAGGCACTCCCGGTTCCCCATACTTCGACAGTGTCGCTTTTCGACTGCTTCGCATCAATAAACTTCCTGATGAGCGCAGGGATCACGTGGGAGCTCTCGGGATCGAAGTTGTCGCGTGGACCGTACAGGTTGACCGGAAGGAGATAGATGGCATTGAACCCGTACTGCTGGCGGTAGGCCTGGGCCTGGACAAGGAGCATCTTCTTGGCAACACCATAGGGCGCATTCGTCTCCTCGGGATACCCGTTCCACAAGTCCTCCTCTTTGAACGGAACGGGAGTATACTTTGGATAGGCGCAGACCGTCCCCACCTGGACGAACTTCTCCACCCCTTCGAGCCGTGCGGCCTCCATAAGCTGGATGCCCATCATCGCATTGTCATAGAAGAGAGTCGCAGGGTTCTCCCGGTTGTAGCCGATGCCCCCGACCTTTGCCGCGAGGTGGATCACGACATCGATATCCTGCACCGCATCCACGCAGTGTTCCCATATTCGGAGATCCGTAGTCTTGCTTCGGGTAACACGGATATTCTCAGGAACAACGCCCTTCTCCTTCATTTGCTCGATCAGGTGAGATCCGAGAAACCCGGCGCCTCCGGTGACAAGGAATGTTTTGTCCTTCCAGAACGTCATGGAACCTTCCACCAGCGTTCAGGGAACTTTTTATTGATAATTTCGAATCCCGCGCCAATCGGCTGGATGCCTGCCTCACCCAGGTCGGCATCGACCATGATCTTCACGAGATCGCCGAACGTGATATTCGGTCTCCAGCCAAGTTCCCTCTCGGCCTTGCTCCGGTCCGCGATGAGGACCTCTACCTCGGTCGGCCGGAAATACTTTGGATCGATCCTCACGTGTTTCTCGACGTCGAGCCCTGCATAGGAGAAGGCCTCCTCGAGAAACTCCTTCACCGAATGAGTCTCACCCGTTCCAATCACGTAATCCCCTGGTGTATCATGCTGTAGAATTCTCCACATCGCCTCCACGTATTCGGGTGCATACCCCCAGTCCCGCCGTGCATCGAGGTTTCCAAGGTAGAGGTACTGCTGCTTTCCTGCCAGTATCGACGCGATAGCCCGGGTGATCTTCCTGGTGACGAACGTCTCGCCCCGCCTGGGAGACTCATGGTTGAAGAGGATCCCGTTCGAACCGAAGATGCCGTACCCTTCGCGATAGTTCCTCACCATCCAGTAGGAATAGATCTTTGCGCAGGCGTACGGACTTCTCGGCTCGAACACCGTCTCCTCGTCCTGGGGAGGTTTTGCGGCGCCGAACATCTCGCTGCTGGAGGCCTGGTAGAACTTCATATCATTCCCACACCTCCGTATCGCCTCGAGGAGGCGCGTTGTCCCAAGCCCGGTCACGTTTCCAGTATATTCAGGGATATCGAAACTGACACGGACGTGGCTCTGGGCACCGAGGTGGTAGACCTCGTCGGGGTGGATGCGGTGGATGATGTTCGAGATCTGCTCGCTGTCGGCGAGATCTCCGTAGTGCAGGAAGAGCCTCGACTCGGTATTGTGGGGATCGGTATAGATATGGTCGATCCGCTTTGTATTGAAGGTGGACGCCCTCCGGATGATCCCGTGAACCTCGTACCCCTTGTGTAAAAGAAACTCTGTCAGGTATGAGCCGTCCTGCCCGGTGATTCCCGTGATTAATGCCTTTTTACCCATCTTTGTCCATGTAATTATCCCCGCAGGCACGTAATAATCCTTCCCCCGAATGGTTTTTCTGAACGGATCCGGGATGCATCAGTCAGCATACTGGTTACCCGCACATTTCCTAATAACTGGCCTTCACAGATATGGATTCATGAAGTGGATACATCCAGCGCGCCTCCACGCCCGGTCATGCAGCCCTCACGCCCCAAAGATAGGAGAGACCCCAATCTCCACGCGGTTGTTCCGGTTGGATTCATCACACGCGGAGCTGTGCCCGAATTGAAGAGATTCCAATCTCCACGCAGGTGTTCCGGTTGGATTCTTCACACGCGGAACAGTCAAAAAAGATTAATCCCGAATCCCTGCTCTTTACATAGCTGTGATCCATTCATCCAATGTCATAGCCCGCATCATGGATATCGGTCCTGTAAAGAGACAGAGCCTGATCCACCTTGCAACCAATATCTCGATAACACTCGTGGGCTTTCTTTCGACTATCTATTTCGCCCATTTCCTGGGTCCATCAATACTTGGAGCATATTTTCTATTCACCGCATATTTCAGCGTCTTTAACCTGGTCACGGACGGTGGCTTCGGAAGTGCGGCAGCAAAGAGGATAAGCGAGGGGAGAGAGCAGACCGAGTACTTCTCTGCCTCGATTCTATTGAGAGTTCTTCTTCTTGTTGCCACAATTACATTTTTACTTGTTTTCCAGGCCTCATTTATCGATCTCAACACGATGGGGTTATTCTGGTGGCTCATCCTGGCATTGTTCGCGAGCACGATATCAGGCGTGATTCAGACCGCGAACTATGGTTTGGCCAAGTCCGGGATCGTCCAGCTGGGCGTTCTCTGCAACAACCTTGCACGAATACTTGTCCAGGTTATTGCGGTATACCTTGGATTCCAGGTCGCAGGGCTTGCAGGCGGTTTTATCGCGGGATTTATCGCAGGAGCCGCAGTCAATTACCGGTTCCTGGAACTGCATCTCTCCCGGTTTTCCCGGAGGCACGTGAGAAGCCTTTTCTCGTTCTCGTTCTGGAGCTTCCTCTCGGCAGGCGGGGC
>LKUF01000269.1 GCA_001412335.1 Methanolinea sp. SDB | reverse complement strand
ACGGTGAGCGGAGCGTACCCGGAAGTCGGGTCAGCGGTGAATGCAGCGACCGGTTCAAGGCAGATGGCATTGATTGGTGCAGAGGTAGAATCGGATCCGCATTCATTCGATACGGTCAGGGTGACGGTATATGTCCCGATCTCCTGATAGGTATGGGTCGGGTTTTGCGCAGTAGAGGTAGCCTCATCGCCGAAGTCCCATAACCAGGTGTCCGGATTGTAGGTTGAGAGATCGGTGAACTGGACCGTCAGTGGAGCATACCCGGAGTCCGGGTCAGCATCGAAGGCTGCTGTCGGTGGCGTACAGCAGTCAGGGTAGTCCCATATCAGTGATATGAACCCGGCCTCTTCACCCCGTGGGAGGAAGGGATCCGGATAGGGGTCCGAGGTCGGGAAGTCGGTGGACCTGGTCCATCCCACGACGTAGACACCGCACATCCCGTCTGCGACAGCCGCATGCGCTTCATCCTTTTCATCGCCTCCAAGATAGGTGAGGTATTCAGGGATCGGCTGGCCGTTCACGAACTTTACGACGAATGCATCCTCCGGGTTGCCGCCATAGGTCGGCTGGATCGCGTTGATCGTCTCCATATCTATCGCTTTGGTGATCCCGGTAACATAGACGCAACCGGATGGAGTGACCGAGATCCCCCGCCCCTCATCAAGCCGCGGTCCGGTGACAAACGTCGAATATGCGAGAGCGCTTCCTGAAGGCTCGATACGTGTGTAATAAGAGGAGATTATGCCGGGATTTACGGGTTTGAACGCATCAGGGGTTGTCGGGAAGTTATGTCCCGTATAGCTGTCCTGGGACTGCCCGGTCACATATGCGTACCCCTCGCCGTCTATGTCGATCGCCCGGCAATTATCGATTCTATCTCCTCCGAGGTAGGTGGAGTATACAAACGGGTCTTCCCCGGAGGGTGTGATCTTTGTGACGAATCCGTCGCTGTCGCCGCCCCATGTCGGCTGGAACGCATTTTTAACAGGGAAATCAGGAGAAAAAGTCAGGCCGGCGATATATGCATTGCCGCTTTCATCGACCGCGATTCCGTACCCGGTCTCTCTGATTCTTCCGCCGATAAACTCCCTGTCGAGGAGCTCGTCGCCAGTACTGCTGATCTTCATCAGGAACGCATCGGAAAGTCCATGACGGGTTGTCCTCTGGAGCGTGGCCGGGACAGGGAACGTTGAGGATCCGACGGACCCGGTCATGTAGGCATTGTTCGCTCCGTCAAGGTCGATGGCATATCCGTAATCGTCGCCAGCTCCCCCCATGTAGGTGGAGTAGACAAGGGATTGTCCGTCCGGTGCAAGTTTTGCTATGAACGCATCATTCTGTCCGGCAAGGTTGGGCTGGAGTGCATTTTCCACCGGGAAATCCGGGGATCCGGTTTGACCCACGACATAGGCGCTTCCGCTGTTGTCTACCTTTATCCCCCATCCTGAATCATCTTCACTGCCTCCGAGATAGGCGATATAGACGGGAGCGGTCCCGCCGGAGTTTATCTTGATGACGACGACGTCGGTCCCGCCGGCATTGGCATCGACTGTATTGACAGGCACTGCGTAGGGAGTCTCGTAGGTAACCCCGGTAACGTAGGCATTTCTCATCGAATCGAGGGCAACGCTGTTGGCATCACGCATGCCGACATTTTTCAGGTAGAGGCTGTACTGGAGTACCGGGTCGATGACAAGTTCGAGGCTCCTGTCATAGTCGCCGACCGTAAATGTGACATACCCCTGGTCGGTGATGGCATAGTCACAGGAGACCTCCACGACCGATCCGTCGATCACCTGGTAACAGTACGGGGCACTGTGGGTGATGGTTCCGTTCACCGATGACAGTACCAATGTCCCGTCATCTGCAACCGAGATCTCGTCCTGGCCATGGTATACAAGAGCGATCTGTCCCGGGTCTGCACCCGGACCGACGAAGTAGGTGCTCTTGAGACCGTCGCTCACTCCTTCGTAGAGGAGATCGATTCCCGGATAGAGATCAGTATACCGAATCGCACGGTATGTATCAACACCTGTCACCCATTGCGACGAGTCCCTCCCGTAGAAGAAGTTGGCCTCGCAGGCGAGCGGATCAACTCCTTCAACCAGGCATCCGCCATCTGCACCGTCGAACCGGTAACCGGACCGTGCAGGGTCCAACGTCCCCGGAGAGGTCATTATCAGCTCAGACCCGTTGTTCCCAAACGAGATCGGACCGGCATCTGAGATGACCATGAAGAGAAAATCCTCAGGGAACTGGCCTGCATTCCTGATAAAAATAAGGGGAAACGAGGCAAATGTCTTGTTCAGGTCACCCGGATTGGGTTGTGTTACACATTCCATCCCGTCACAGGGACAGGTATATGGAAAGAGTTGTGCACCATCCTGTGGAATATCCGCTGTGGCACTCACACAGGGGATCCCCAAAATAGGCACCAAGAGTACTAACAGTAGCACGATGCGTTCAATTTTCATAAATGCCACCTTTATTTTCAATGATGAATTCATAGTATATAAATACATCCCGTGGTTTATCCATTTCATCGCGTGTTGAACGAGCAAAACCCATTTTTACGAGTGAATTTCGCGTCCTCGTGCCATGGTTCACACCGATCATGGGACCGTGCAATGCACACAGCTGTTTTGGGACAGGAGCAGCGGCGGTCAGCTTCATTAGCACTCCGGCATCAAGATCAAACGGCTTTTTCCCAGGCTTCGTGGGAGTCTTCCTGGAATCGTGATCAACCCAGTCGTGGAGAATACCGCCTGAATGAACAGTGATTGGTGAAATTTCACAGAAAAGACCTTTTATATTCGATCACGATATAACAGATTCCGGATGTCGCAGTCCCGGTGCATAAACAGGCTTGGCTCCACCATAATCCTGAAGGATACCTCCGAAGAGGAGATCAATGATTACGTGAAAAGGACATGCGCGGAGTATTACGAAATTCCTCCAGGTTTCGAATTCCGGGGACTCACCATTCTCCTGGACAGTCCTATGCTCCTGGGATTCAAGATAAAACGAAAGAAGATCCTTCTTCCCTTCAAAAAACCCTGTTTTGGACCCATGCTCTATGAAGTGGATGCAGAGGAAGGCGATTTTGACTACGTAAGAGAAAAACTCGGAAGAACGAACTGACGAATTGTCCCCGAAAACCCCTTTTTCCCGCAGGGTTACCAGTCCTTCTTCATCGCCTCGGCTTTCAGTTCTTTTGGCATCAGCTCTATCGCATAGCGAAGTGCGGTACGTGGCATCTCGCGCTTGTTGGCCATGACAAACGAGAATATCTCATCAGTGTGCTTCCGGCTCGCCTCCTTGAGAAGCCAGCCATAGCCCTTCTGCACCATGTCGTCGCTGTCAGTCAGCAGGAGACGGGCAATCCCGATCGACTCGTCAAGGAACCCGCCATGTTTTGCGGGAATGATGAGGGACACCGCTGCCGCCCTCCGCATCCAGCGGTTCCCGGATCGGGTCCAGTCTCTCAGCTCCTCAATCGTTTCCGGGAACTTTTCGATGAATTCGCCCATCGTGTGATTGCAGAACCCGTCGCATGATGCCCAGTTGGTGATATAGGTGTCGATCCAGTGCCGGAAGACCCCGAGATCCTCCTTCTCATACCTGTCTCTCATGCGGTATGCCCAGTCTGATACGATGAAAGACTCTTCAATGTACCCCGAGCGGTAGAGCTCTTCGCAAAGCGAGAAGACGTCGTTTTTATCACGCCCCGAAATCTCTTTCCAGTACTTCTTTGCGATGGCAGTGACACTGGCAGTCTTCATGCCATAACAGGTGATCGGCTCCCTGAAGAAGCGCTGTGAACTTCTTTTTATCTCCGGATCTGCATTCTCTTTTAATTCCTGGCGTATGCGTCCGATGACCGGGTCCATGATTCATGTTCAGGAGGAACAGTAATAAAATGTGAAGATCCGGGTCTGGACGTGGCACAATGGTGTTCTCTAAGCCCGGCCCGGAGTGGGCCGGACTATCTCGATATCGGTGATATCTCCGGTATGATAATCGAATGAAGGCACTCGTTTATTCCCCAATTACGTGTTTTAAAATGTCATATCTATATATTCCGTTGGAGAAGATGTACCAGCTCGATCTGCTGTTTTTTTGAAAATAGTTGGAGGAATGAATGATGGCAACGATACGTGTTGACCGGGAGCTCTGCACTCGGTGCGGTATATGCTCGGATGTGTGTCCGAGCAGGATTATCGATCCTGCCGGTGAAGATAATTTACCAGTGGTTCGGGAAGAAATAGCCGGGTTGTGCATCCAGTGCGGCCATTGTGAAGCCTACTGCCCGTCGGATGCACTCGTATTGAAGATCCGCCCGGACGAAAAGGAGGTGCTTCCCTCGGGTGCAGGAACCATCTCCCCCGATGACCTGGGATACTACATGAAGATGCGGCGGTCTGTCCGTCATTACACGGGAGAGCCCGTTCCGAGGGAGACGATAACAGAACTCCTCGATATCGCCAGGTATGCACCCTCGGGATGCAACGGCCAGCCGGTGGAATGGCTTGTTCTGCACGATCCGATGAAGGTACACGAGGTAGCCCGCCTGACCATCGACTGGATGAGGTCGATACAGAACAGAGACCACCCGATGAGCGGCTTTGTGCATGGCCTGATCAGTGCGTGGGATGCCGGGCACGACGTCATCTGCCGCGGAGCCCCGCACCTCCTCGTCGCCCACATTCCAGAAGGAAACCAGATGGCAGTGTTTGATGCGATCATCGCGCTTGCACATTTCGATCTCGCGGCACCTGCTTTCGGAATCGGGACGTGCTGGGCCGGGTTCGTCGCAGAGGCAGTCCGGGAGTATGAACCCCTCCTGCAGGAACTTGGCCTGCCGGACGGGAGGGAGCTTGCATATGCAATGATGTTTGGACATCCGCAGTATGAGGTGCATGCGATCCCAAGACGAAAACCGCTCGGAGTTACCTGGATCTGACTTCGCGAATGCGGTGAATCCCGGACCCGGTCGGCGATCATCAGGGTCGTGACCGGTCCTTGCCTCCATGGGTCTTCTTATCCGAATGCCGGCCGGGATCCGGACAGATGCCCCTGGACCCATCGTAGAAGTAGAGTGCCGTGCGGTGGATGGTATATCGGAATGATTGACTCAGGGCTGCTCGGCAAAGACAACCATCTTCATCACCATGCCAGATTCACGGATCCGGGACTGACCAAAACTCTCCCTTCAGGTATATCGGCAATCTCACCTGCGGACTGGTTCCCAGTGGATCCAGACTGCGATCTCCTTGATTCACACTGGGATCCGGGTTCTGAGATTTTATTCACCCTGATGGATGTGCACTCTGGATTAATGATAAAAATTCATCTCTCTTGTTCTTCCCCATCCGGGGATTCCAATTATTACAAAAAGGGAGAGGTTATTTTGAGACCTTCTTCATGAAATTGTCCATCATCTCGGGAGCACGATCCTTCAGGCCATACGCAATGAATACCGCGATACCAGCTCCGATTCCTATCCCGACTCCCCACGCGAGCGGGGTGATGAAGGTATAGATGATGGTGAGATCGATTAAGAGCTGCGAGAGTGCGAGTATGAGAATGACGAAATAGAAGAAGACACGCAGGAGCAGGATGATCACATCAAGGAACTCGATGTCCTGTGTTGCACCCCACCCATGAAGGATGTCGGCAAAGTAATCGATCACGATGAACCCTACGACCAGGATGATGAGGAACATCGCGACGTGAGGCAGGTAGAGAACGATGTCCTGGAAGAGATCGGTGAGGAATCCAAGCTGGAGGACATTCGAGGCTGCAACAATCGCAATAAGGTAGACGAACCACCTGATGATGAGGTCGAATAAATGCACAATACTCGTGCCTGATTCTTCGATGGCTTTCCCGACCGATGTCTTGCGGAGTGCATCGTCGACACCGATCTTGTCAAGAATCTTTGAGATGACCGATCCCAGTAACCGTCCGACCACCCATCCGATTACCAGGATGATGATGGCTGCGACGAGCATGGGAAGGAATCCGATTACCGAGCCGATCGTCTGTGTCATTGCATCACTGACCGAACCGACTACATCTGTGGCTACATTTGTGGTTGCCATGATAAACACATGTTCGAATTAAGAACAAGATTATTTAAATATATCCTTAAAAACTCCCCCTTCCTCATAAATCTACGATGAATAAAGGGATAAAATACCGATCCGGCAGAAAGGTATCGGGAGACGGAACCGGTTTCACGGGACCGCCTGGATGTTTACCCGGGCGTGCGGGATAAGATTCCTATACAATTGAGCAACAGATGTTCTGAACAATGATGATCATCGGGCACCGGGGTGCGAAGGCTCTTGAACCCGAAAATACACTCCGGGCTCTCCGCAGGGGGATGGACTGTGCAAATTACGTCGAGATCGACGTCCGGATGAGCAGTGACGGCGAACTCGTTGTCATCCATGATCCGACCCTGGAGAGGACGACAAACGGCACAGGAAGGGTCGGGGACCATACATTCCGCGAACTCCGGGAGCTGGATGCGGGGAAGGGCGAGAAGATACCAACGCTCTCAGAGGTACTGGAGCTGACCGGGGGGAGCTCGGGACTCGTGCTCGAGATAAAAGAGCCCGGAACAGAAGACCTGATCTCGATAGAGGTGGCACGCTGCCGTCCCGACAGGCTGCTCGTCGTCTCATTCCACGAAGAGAGCATCGCAGCGATAGGTAAAATACTGCCTGATACTGCAACCGGGCTTATCATCTCGGAAAAAAATCCCGTATCCATAGAGAACGCATGTATTCTCGGTGCAGCAGCTGTTCTTACGAAAATGACCGTATTGAAGCCTGCAATGGTTACGGAAGCTCATGAGAAAGGTCTCATGGTGATCTCCTGGACACTCAATACCAGAAAAGATTACCATGCCGCAGAGATGATGAACGTCGACGGGATCGCCACCGATGACCCGTGCGGTGCAAGGCACTATTTTTCAGCATGAGCCTGATCTGATCCATTACATCCAGGAAACCGTAATTTTTGGTGTTGTCTTATTCACAACAAATAGTTTATCACCAATCAACAAGATATAGATCCCGGATATCATGCTCCATTCCCCGTACGAGATGCTTGCCGAAGTGATCAACAAAAAACCGATCATCGTACTGGCAGTCATCATCGGGGTTGTCGTTGCCGCCCTGTACGGAATGACATTTGTCAGCATGGAAACGGGATCCGACACGTACCTGGACAAGGATACGGAACGGGGGATGCTGCTCGACAAATATACAGAGACATTCCAGTCGGACAGTATCATGCTCCTCGTGGAGAGCGACGACGTCCTGAACCCGGATGTGCTGGCGTACATGGACCGCCTCCAGGGTGATGTGGCGACACAGCGGTACATAAGCGGGGTGACGAGCATCGTCGACCTCTTCAGGCAGATAAACGGGGGCCAGCTTCCTTCTTCCTATGCGGACATAAAAAGCGCAAAGGAGCATGTCCCGCCCGAGGTACTGAACCGGTATGTCCCCTCGAACCTGATGACCATCGCGGTGATAACCCTTGACCCGGGACTGTCCCAGGAGTCACAGATGACAGTCGTTGACAACCTGGAATCCATCATCAGCCTCTCCAACCCCCCGCCAGGGGTGAACGTGGTCGTTTCGGGAAACCCTGCATTCCAGAAGCAGATGATGGACGAGATGGGCGTCTCGATGGGGACCCTTATCCTGGCCGCAATGATCCTGATGGTCATCGCAGTGGGTCTCCTCTTCTCCCATGTCAGGTACCGGTTCCTCTCGGTGGCAATCGTTGCGGCCGGTCTCATCCTGACCTTCGGTATCATGGGGTATGCGAATTTGCAGATAAACATGGTCGCCATCGGTGCCTTCCCGGTGCTGATAGGCATCGGGATCGATTATGCCATACAGTTCCATGCCAGGTTCGACGAGGAGGCACGACGCTCCCCGCTTCCACAGGCGGTAAAAACGACGATCACCAAATCCGGTCCGTCAATCCTGTACGCAATGCTCTCAACCTCGATGGGTTTTCTTGCCATGCTGATCTCACCTGTTCCGATGATCGGGGGTTTTGGTGTTGTATGCATGATCGGAGTCGTGTGCTGCTACCTCATGGCTCTGGTTGCCGTGCCCACCATGGGACTTCTCCTGAAGTACAAGCCGAAAGTGAACGACAGTTCTGATCCGGGAAAGCCAGCCGGGAAACAGAAGATCGAGGTATATACTGATTTCCTGGGCAGGCTCGCCGAAAAGGTGGCAAGGAACGCCGTCCCCATCCTGATCATCTGCGCACTTGTCGCATTCATAGGGTTTCAGACAGACGGCGAGATCCCCATCAACACCGACGAAGAGACCTTCGTTCCGTCTGACATGCCTGCCGTGATAAACTTAAAGAAGGTCAGCAGGACCATGGGCTCAACCTCGTCTCTGCCCATATTCGTCCGCGGTGACAACGTCCTCTCTGCCGATACTATACAATGGATGCACCAATTCCAGGAGTACGAAGAGAGCCATAACAGCATGATAACCGGATCGACGAGCATTGCCGATTACCTTGCCCAGTACAACGGCGGTATCCTTCCTGCGTCGGACCATGAGATCGGGACTGTTCTGGAACAGATCCCCACAGAGACACGGGAGAGATACCTTGGCGGGCCCTCGGAGGCAGTGATAGAATTTTCAACGGTGGATATGGAGAGCGAGGTCGCCCTCTCCATGGTCGAGAACATCAAGCAGGACCTGGCCTGGAACCAGCCCCCTCCCGGCGTATCCGCAAGCATTACCGGGATGACGGAGATGTTTGCCGACCTCATCGAGAAGATTGCCGAGGGCAAGATCAGGATGACGATAACAGCCTTCGGGCTCATATTCCTCTTCCTCCTCCTGGTTTACCGGAGACTGGGAAAAGCTGCCACACCGGTCATCCCGATCATGATGATAGTCGGATGGAACGGCCTGATCATGTACATCCTCGGTATCGACTATACGCCACTCACGGCCGTCCTCGGCTCCATGACGATCGGTGTCGCATCGGAATACACCATCCTGATAATGGAGAGGGTCTACGAGGAACGAAGCCATGGCCAGGACCTGATCCCTGCAATCAGGCACGGGGTCCAGCAGATCGGAACGGCCATCACGGTCTCAGGGATGACGACGGTCTTTGGTTTCGCAGCTCTCATGCTCTCGTCATTCAATATCGTCAGCAACTTCGGAGTCGTTACGGTGATAACTGTTGCTTTCTCGCTTGTCGGTGCGATCGTCGTCATGCCTTCCATACTCTTCCTGGTGGGACGGTTCGAGCATCCGGAGCATGGCTGATCTCCCCGGGAACGAATCCCTGATTCCCATCAGCAATTAATTATATTCATTTTTCCGACGCATATCCTGGTATGGGTGGTTTTGCGTGCGACCTGGTCCTGCGTTCCGTGTCCATTCCCGGTGGGAGAATAGCAGATATATCGATATCAGGCGGGCGTGTGAAACACGTGGGATCGCCGCTCCCTGCAGAGATCGAACTTGACTGCAGGGGCAAAACGGTCATTCCCGGAGGCGTGGACATGCATGTACACATGCGTGGAGGGATCCAGGCCCACAAGGAGGACTGGAAAAGCGGCACCATGAGCGCCGTTGCAGGGGGTGTCACCGTCGTCGTCGATCAGCCAAACACCGTCCCCCCGATCATGAACGAGGAGATACTCAGGCAGAGGGTTATCGAGGCAGGGAAGTACTCCCTTGCCGGTTACGCGATCAACGGGGGTGTATCCCCCTCTGCCGATCTGAACGGTCTGTGGAGGGGAGGAGCACTGGCATTTGGCGAGATATTTGCCGCACCGTCAAGTTACGGTGATTCTGTCTCCCTGAAAGACCTGAAGGTCGCACTGGAAAGGATACAGGAACTCGGTGCACTAGCCACCATTCACGCGGAGAAGATTGCAGGAGAACCCTCAGAAAATCTGGAGGATCATTCGCAAAAGCGGTCTGTTTCCAGCGAGATCGAGGCTGTGATGGAAGTCAGGGGAATAAACACTGCCGGTTGCAGGCTGCATTTCTGCCACATGAGCACTGCCGGTGCAGTGGAAGCGGCAGGAGATGCGACCGTCGAAGTCACCCCGCATCACCTCTTCCTCTCTCTTGAGCGTTTTTCTCCTGGTGACACCGGAGGAAAGGTGAATCCGCCCCTGAGATACGAGTCCGAGCGGAGGAAGATCTGGACTGCCTGGGATAGGATAGATGTTGTTGCATCCGATCATGCCCCACATACGCTACAGGAAAAAGGACAGTCCTTTCAAAAAGCCCCATCGGGAATTCCGGGAGTGGAGACCATGGTTCCCCTCCTGATGGCCGAGGTCCGGAAAGGGAGAATAGATCTTGTGTCACTTATCGAAAAGACCTCTTACCGTCCCTGTGACATCCTTGGTATCCCCCGGGCGGGTCTCTCCCCCGGGGACCGTGCCGACTTTGCGGTATATCCGGAGACTATGACGAAGATTGCACCTGAATTGCTTCATTCAAAGGCAGGATGGACACCTTTTGAAGGATACGATGCCGTCTTTCCGGAGATCGTCGTGGTGGACGGGAGAATACGGTACAGGGAGGACGAATTCTTCCCGGGCGTTTCGGGATGGTATGGTGGGAGAGGTTATATAGGCGGGCGGCACAAGAAGAATGGTGCCGATACAGCACATTCTTAGGTCCCCGGGTGATCGATTGGCGACTGCCTGGAGATGATCTTCGGGACAACCCACTTGTGCGACAGGCACCGCCCGGCAGAGGGTAAAAACCAGGGAAGGGCACGGCAACATGCCACCGATGATCCGTGGTTGTTAATGCCGGGCGACACTAACCGATTCTTGGCATACATGAATGATTTCAGAGATGCTCTCACACAGACCCCGAACGGAACGATAATCGCCATCGACGTCTCGCCATCGAGCAAAAGGGAGATCTTTCCCGATGGCTACAATGAATGGAGGCATTCCATCACCTGTTCAATCAGGGCACCCCCTGTTGAAGGGAAGGCAAATAAGGCTGTTATTGCTCTCATCGGAGAGATCTTTTCCATTCCGAAATCGCGGGTTCATATCATCTCGGGCCCGACGTCAACACAGAAGCGCGTCCTTGTCGAAGGCATGGATGCAGAGGCTGTTGCATCACGGCTCAGGGACCACTTTGCCTGAATACTACCTGCACATCGAACCTGTCAGGAAAGGTATCGTGGCGGGGGTTCTCGTCCTGTATGGGGCAAACAGAAATTCAGGATGACCAGCGCTTTTCTATGAATGAGTCAGGGGAATTGTTCAGAAAACAGTGATAAAATAAAATTTCTTTTATTTATCCGTTGAGTTTAAGAGGTATCAAACCTAATATATAAACACCTATGATCAGGCATGACATGATTTGCACGGACCATGGGGGTGGCCTACCTTGTATTCATCTGATACTACCAAGTACCTTATTCATCTTCATCTCGAGGCAGAGGGGGTGGTCGAGAAGCCCGATGTAGTGGGAGCCATATTCGGCCAGACTGAAGGGTTACTCGGCGAAGACCTGGATTTGCGTGACTTACAAAGAACAGGGCGTGTAGGACGGATAGACGTCCAGATCTCCAGCAGGAAGGGACAGACACGCGGAGATATTTTCATTGCATCATCACTCGACCGGGCGGAGACTGCCATTCTTGCAGCATCCCTCGAGACCATAGATCGTGTCGGCCCATGCGTGGCACGGGTTGTCGTTGAATCGATCGAAGATATCAGGATCAGCAAGCGAAAGAAGATCGTGGATCGGGCCCGCGAACTCCTCCTCGACGCGTTCGAGGAAGGGACGATCGATTCCGACGTCCTCCTTGACGAGGTCCGGGAGAGCGTCAGGATGGAGAAGATAATCACGATCGGCGAGGAACAGGCTCCTGCCGGGCCGAACGTGATGGAATCTGACGCCATAATCGTTGTGGAAGGCCGGGCGGATGTGCTGAATCTCCTGCGATTCGGGATCAAGAATGCCGTTGCGGTGGAAGGGACCAACATATCTGACACGGTCGTCGATCTCTGTGCGAAGAAGACTGCCACGGCATTTTTTGACGGCGACCGGGGTGGCGACCTGATCCTGCGCGAACTCCTGCAGGTCGCAGAGATCGATTATGTCGCGTTCTCACCACGCGGAAAGAGTGTGGAGGATATGGGCCGAAAAGAGATCATCAAAGCGCTGCGAAACAAGGTCCCTGTAGATTACATAAAAGAGCAGTATCTTGCAGAGGAGACCGAAGAGGAAGAAAAAGGAGGGAAAAGTCCATCCCGGGCGAAACCCATGCTGGAGGGATTTTCCCGCGAAAAGTTACGGAAGAAGCGGAGTTCTGCCGGGAAGGCTACAGCAAAGACGGCAAGGCAGCCGACAACGCTTGCCGAACATCTCGAGGAGGTAAAGGGAAACCATATCGCCCGTTTTCTTGGAGCCGACTTCTCGATCCTTCTGGAGACGAAGGTCGATGAAGTCGACAGGTTGCTCGACGAGATGAATGGAGATGTAGCCGGGCTTGTTACTGATGGGGAAGTGACGCAAAAGCTTCTCGATCACATGGTTGGAAAGGGACTTGAATATGTCGCTGCCCGTGATTTCAAAGGCATAATTAAACGTCCTTTGTCAATCAGGCTTCTAAAAATCCAGTAATTTTTTTCGGAGTTACCTATATATCCACCTCAGTTCCATATAGGAGCTGGAAGTGAGAGTGTGCATAAGGAGGAACTGATACATCTACACCAGATGCTATTCGAGATCAAGGACTACTTTGAATCTTCAAAAGCAGAATTAAAATTTTCACAATACTACTCACTCAAAATTAACCCATCGCAACTTCATAAAAGTAAAATGGAGCACAAGTATGCGATTTTTGTGCTCGGACACGAGCTTGCCAATGCCATGAAGGATGTTGAGTTCTCGGCTTCCGGGCGGATCTCTGCCCGCATGCGTGAGCTTGCAAGCAAAACCTTAAAAGAAATGGAATACGTCCAGTAATTTCTGGATTCTCTCCTTTATCCGGTTTTTAAAACTGTAAAAGGGCCATGTGCCGGATTCCAGCCAACCCGGTTTTTTCTGACTATTTCCCTATATTTCAAGCACGATACGCCCGTTCCCTCTCAAGGAGATAGCGTGCAAGGAGACGGGGGATGGGTGCTGCCATGCAGTGCCAGTTGGGCGTTCCATTCACTTCAAGGACACAATAGCTATCCTGGTATTGGAGGAGATCGACGCCACCGTAATCGACACCCACCGCATCTGCGGCTGCGCCGGCAATCTCCATCATCGCCTTGTCCATCTCGATGGGCATGCCACTCCCACCCTGGTGTATGTTATGCGCAAGGGAGTCCGATACCCGTTCGATTGCCCCGACGGCTCTTCCTGCAATGACAAACACCCGAAAATCCCTGTCATTGGGAACATATTCCTGGAGATAATAGGGAGGTTGTCCAAGCTCCCGCGGGGAGGTCACGAGCCTGATGTCATGCCCGTCATAGCCGTAAACCGGTTTTGTCACCGCTTTTCCCCGGGCGCTGATAAAATCGGCCGCAATCGATCCTGATGCGGTAAAGAGGGTCCTTGGTGTGGATATGCCATGCTTTTCAAGGAGTGCACTCGTCATCACCTTGCTTGCACAGGTGAAGATGGATGCGGGGGAGTTGATGACCAGGTTTTCTATGGAGAGCGCGTTCACCACCTCGAACTGGTGTTCATCCTGGCAAAGGCCGCATACCCATATCAGCTGGCCTTCAATCTCGTGTGAGAACGGGTCGATAGTATCAAGATCGAGGCACCTGAATTCTCCACCGAGACGGGCGATCTCCCGTACAACGGCAGCGGTGGAGTTGTCATCAGGTGTATCGGTAGGCTTGGGAACAACATGTATCATCGAGCTGTATCACCGATCTTTCTTCTCTCATACGTTATTTGCCTTCCAGGGGATAACTATCTCCTTTTTGTATTCAGCATGCACAGCAGATGACGGTCCTGTAATATTGCACAGCAGATGACGGTCCTGTAATATAAGGGTAATGTACTTTTATCTGCATGATCCACAACCGTGTATGTGGTACTATTCCAATCCTGCTTCCGGTCTCGACATATCAGAAGTGAATGACGCCATCGAAGAGGCCTTTGCCGAACATGGCAGGGGCAACGTGCAGATGCCGCCAAAGTTGTATGTACATCTCGAACATGGCGATTTCCGGACCATGCCGGCATATATACCCTCACTGGATATTGCGGGAGTAAAGATCGTGAATGTGCACCCTGAAAACCCGGGGATCGGTCTGCCCACGGTTATGGCACTCACAATTCTCCTTGATATCGATACCGGGCGTCCGGAAGCCATCCTCAATGCAACGGAACTGACCAACATGAGAACGGGCGCAGCAGGAGCGGTTGCTGCAAAGTACCTCGCCCCCACCAGTCATGCCACTCTCGGCCTGGTGGGGAGCGGGAGTCAGGCCATCGCGCAGGTCAATGCCATTTCCCGCGAGATCGACGTGGATAAAGTCCTGGTCTGGAGCCGCAATGAAAAGAATGCAGCAGATTTCTGCAGGTATTTTCCGGATATCGACTGTACATCTGCGGGTCTTTCCCGAGTATGTGAGGCAGACATCGTGGTTACCACGACACCGACGAGAAAGCCTCTCATAAAGGACGAATGGATCGGGGAGGGGACTCATATCAATGCAATCGGTGCGGACGCTCCCGGCAAGCAGGAACTTGATCCGGCCATACTTGCCAGGGCTGAAGTCTTTGTGGATGATCCAGCCCAGGCTGTTCACTCAGGAGAGATTAATGTGCCCATCAGTCAGGGGTTATACCACGAGGAGCGTATCAAGGGGACGCTCGGAGAGGTCGTGATCGGGAAGAAGAAGAGAACGAGCAGGAATGAGATCACCGTCTTTGACTCGACCGGACTTGCGATACAGGACCTTGCCATAGCAAAGGTCGTGATCAGGAAGGGGGGGGATCTCAAGATTGATTTTCCATCAGGCATCTGAGTCAAGCTCTCTGGAATATTGCTTCCAGACTTTCTCACGATATACCGGACCGCTGTTATAGGTGCAGAATGGTATGAGCCTGCCATCCGGCGTGGCATAATGGATACAGCACCTCTGGACCCTGGATATGTCATAGTTATACCGGTCCATGAAGTGCATGGTCCCGATAAAGAGTGCGTTCCAATGGAAATCCCGCAGGGCATCGAAGTTCTGCATGACAAGGGTCTTTCCGATAAGTTTCCAGAATTCCGCGCTGCTGCCCTGTTCACTCTTCTTCATGGACCGATTTAGGTCTTTTATACCCGCGACCAGGGTCGTGTATTTATTCAATGAGCCGCCTTTCCTGAGTTTTTCCGCCATTCCGTCGATTGATTCGAAGAAACTGTCCACGTCGACTATCCTGTTGACAGGGGTGATACCGTCTTTTGTGACGAAGACGTAGGTTGCCGCACCACAGTGCTGGTGTGCGGTGAACCTGATCTGCGGCTTGCCCGTATATGCCTCGACAAGATTGGAGAAGGGTACAACGCATGGAACGGGATAGAAGTCGTTCTTCCGTATTTCACCGTTCATCTGTTCTTCGATATCTGCCAGGAGTTCGGGAATCGTGATCCTCTCCCTGCTGACATCCTCCTCGCTTGCAGCGCCGGTAAATGCAATCGGCTGGTAATTTACACCCCGTACCACTTTGATATGTTCTGCAGCAAACCGGATGATATCGCCAACTTCATGGTCATTCCTGCCCTTGATGATGGTAGGGACAAGGATTACTCCCATGCCCACGTCCTCGCAGTGTGCAATCACTTTCTGGTCGACAGCCCACTGCGGATTTGTCTCCTTGGATACACCGTCAAAATGGAGGTAAACACTGCTGAGTCCAGCATCTTTCAGTTCCTGGACATATGCAGCACTCCTGGCGAGTTTTATACCGTTCGTCGCAAGCTGGACCTGGGGAAATCCGAGTTCTTTTGCCTTCCTGATGATCTCCATGAGATCGTCACGCATGGTGGGCTCTCCGCCTGAAAACTGTACGGCAGGAGCCGGAACAGGCTTGTTCGATCTCAATGTTGTGAGCATATCCACGACCTGCTCGAATGTGGGTTCATAGATGTAGCCGCATGCCCGGGCATTTGCAAAACAAAAATCGCAGTTCAGGTTACAGCGGTTGGTCAGGTCGATATTTGCCAGGAGGGTATGTGATTTGTGGTTTTCGCAGAGTCCACAGGAGAGGGGACATCCGTCGGGAATTGAAGATCTCTGGGGATTTTCAAGACCTGCGCCGACTGACTCG
This sequence comes from Methanolinea sp. SDB, assembly GCA_001412335.1. Classification (GTDB taxonomy): domain Archaea; phylum Halobacteriota; class Methanomicrobia; order Methanomicrobiales; family Methanospirillaceae; genus SD8. Next base: position 1,862 of record LKUF01000269.1, on the reverse strand, counting down.
AACCTCTCGAATCTGTGCCACAGATCCGCATCGGACCAATAAATATCGCGGAAAGTGCCATGTTCCGGACACGTACGAACGATCCATATCCCGCCGTCCTCCTCTACGATCTCGGCCTCAAGGATGGCATTGCAGACAGGGCATAAGCTTCTGGTCGTTTTTAATCTCATCTTTCTCCACCCAAGATCTCCAGATCCTGTTAATCTTTGGGATATCTTAATGTTTATATCTGCTCTTTATTACAAACACTGGGGGCATCACAATTAGTCTCGAATCGTTCTTAATTCCTCTGGTATCCGCGCTATGGATAATGCTCCCGGCGTATGTACCAAATTCGGTTGCGGCGGCAACGGGAGGCGGAAGCCCGATCGATCTCGGACGTAATTTTTCAGACGGGAGACGGATTTTCGGGGACGGAAAGACAATACGGGGTTTTTGCATCGGTATCGGGGCCGGAATCCTGGTTGGAGTTCTCCAGATATGGATACATGACTTTTTCAGCATCGACTCTCTCCCCGGGCTCACCATTCCTGTCGTGATTCTCCTGGCATCAGGAGCTCTTATCGGCGATCTTGCGAAGAGTTTCTTCAAGAGGAGGATCGGGAAAGATAGGGGTGAAAAATGGCCGGTTGCGGACCAGTACGATCTTGTGGCGGGAGCATTTCTCCTCCTCGTCATCTTCCAGTTCCACTGGTTGGCTGCTACTGTAACCCCGGTCATCTTTGTGTGGATACTCGTGCTGACTCCTCTCCTCCACCGGGCGGTCAATATTATCGGGTACCTGACCAAAGTAAAGGATGTACCATGGTGAAAGAGATTGCTGCGATGCTTGGCCGTGCCGGAGCGGTCATCCGGGGAGACTTTACGCTGGCTTCCGGAAAGAAGAGTGATTACTATATCGATGTGAAATCGGTCCTTACAGATCCCGGACTTCTTGAATATCTGGCAGGCAAGATTGCAGGAACGTGCAGTTTCGACGTTGTTGCAGGCGTTGCCGTCGGAGCTGTGCCCATAGCTGTTGCCGTCTCCCTCGTGAGTGGAAAGCCGTTTGCAATCATCCGCAGTTCCGGAAAAGATCATGGGAAGGAGAGCATGATCATCGGTGACGTAAAGGGGAAAGATGTACTGCTCGTCGAGGATGTCATCACGTCAGGGGGATCTGTACTCTTCGGGATCGAGCAACTCCGGGCAGGAGGAGCCCATGCAGATTCGGTTGTCACCATTGTGGATCGCCACGCAGGGGGCGAGGCAGCGCTCCGTGAACAGGGGGTCTCCCTCATCGCATTGACCAGCGTCGCAGAAATACTCGAGGACTCCCGCATATAACGCAATTATTTTAAAACTTCATTCAAATAGATGACTATGAAGATTCTTGTTGTAGGGGGTGGAGGCAGGGAGCATGCCATCACCAGGGCGTTGTCCTGCAACAGCAAGGCAGAAATTTTTTCTGTTATGTCCCGGAAAAACCCGGGAATAGCCCGTCTTTCGAGGGACGTGCTGCTTGACAAAGAGACGAATATTCCCCAAATAGAACGTTTTTCCAGAAAATCGGATATTGATCTTGCAATAATCGGTCCGGAAGCACCGCTGGAGGCAGGTATTGTCGACCGGCTGGAAGAGAATGGGATCTCCTGCGTCGGCCCCACGCAGGCGGCAGCGCGACTCGAGACAGACAAGGCATTCTGCCGGCAGATGATGCATAGAGAGAGAATCGCGGGATGCCCGAGATACCGGGTTTTCCACGATGCACAGGATGCAATTCGATTCATCCAGGACCACGAGGAGGATATGGCGATCAAGCCCATCGGCCTGACCGGCGGAAAGGGTGTCAAGATCATGGGGGAGCACCTCGACCGGAAAGG
>LKUF01000268.1 GCA_001412335.1 Methanolinea sp. SDB | reverse complement strand
TTCCGTTCCGGCTCTTGAAATCGACCATTGAAACGCGGAGCGCCATGGGTACTCCATCAATCCCGGTGAAATCCACCGCCGTATTGTAGCTGTCTTCGGTGAAGACATCTCCATTCCAGTGGATAAGGTTGAATGGCAATGCACTTGCCTGGGAGCGAAGGCGAATCATGTTTTTCTAACCATCAACCAGGTGGATCACCGTACAGAGGTCAAGAGGTAGCGAAAAGATCTAAAAATTATGAAGTTGCCGGGTTTGCCACGCGGCCCATGAATAGGATGTTTCCTGTCTCGTCATCCTGGATGATGAAGATGAACGGGTGATCTGCACGGAATACCGGCACCGGTTCAGGGGGTATGTAAGCCGTCAATTCCATCACAACCGCTGTCGCAGCTGCGGCCTCGGTGCCTTCCTCGTTGACCTCGACGAATGCCTGGTGGATGACATCGCTGATGAGGAGATCCCCGGTCCCGTCCATGCCGGAGAAATCAGCCTGTGGAGAGAACGCCGTCGGCATTCCCATGCTGCTCAAGGCTTCGACGAGGGAATACTTCGTCTCCATTGTGAACCTGGGGAAATAGACCTCGACCTGTTTTGATACAAGAGAACTCCTGATGTTTTCCAGCGTATCGGCGTCAAGGAACTCCTGGACCGCTTCAAGGTCACCGTCTTTTGGCAGGATGACTGTCATCGAGAGCGTATGGTCATCGTCCGATGCGTACGGCATCGAAAGCGCCTGGAGTCTGTCGGTCTCGGCATAGCCGTATGTCGCATCCTCGTCCGTCCGCTGCATCATCGGGACCTGCACGATCTCCCCGCTTCCGGTCCTGAAATTTTCATCGGTTGTCTTCTCGGGGTCGAACTGTTTCACCCACGTACCCTTAAAGTAGATGGCATTGGTGATCACGAGTCGGGTATCGGGATTGATCACCCCTGGTGGGATCAGATCCTGTATCAAATCCTCGGTCTGCTCCTCTACCCAGTCGTTTATCGTTGTCCGCGACTCCTCGGGATGACCGACGAAGTCGAGGTTCGATGTCTTCGCATCGTAATACTGGTTGACCGTGGATAAATATTCGGGGAGGAAGGGATAGGTCTGCTCCGCCCAGAGGGCATTTGCCGTCCTGAGGATATAGCCGGAGGCTCCCCTGTTGATAAATGCCATAACTGATGCGTACCCCTCCCTCATCACCGTTGCATCTTCCGGGAAGTGGAAGACCGACCGAATCTCATCCGCGGTCTGGCCCCGTGCCCCTTCGCCGGTTATGGCGAGCGCCGCTGATATGGAGAAGGG
>LKUF01000267.1 GCA_001412335.1 Methanolinea sp. SDB | reverse complement strand
GATTTTTCCACCAACCCCGGTTGGATCACCAACAGTCCGTCCAATTATTACTGGGACGGTGACATGCAGATGTATTCCTTCAATACCGAGGGCGGAACAAACGGGAACAGTTATATCCCGATCCAGTATGGCGGGGAATCCTTCATCCTCGAGTTTGATGTTGTGATAAAGTCCGCGAAGAAGAACGGTGCGTTCAGGTTCGGCGTGACAAGCTCGGAGATGGATATCACGAGAGGCACCAACGTCCTTTCCGTCTTTGAAAACGGAAAATACGGGAAATTGATGTCATTGCGGGTGATCGACCAGAACAACCACATGCACGAGGTCAGCAGTCTGTACAGCTCCTATTGCGGGTCACAGACTGACTGCACGACCAAGGAGTTCGAAGAACAGAGGGCCTATCATGTCATCCTGAAATATAACAAGGAACTCCAGAATGCCGATGTCAAGGTCAGCGACAAAGAGACAGGAGAGGTTATCTGGGGCTATTATGTCTCAATAGGCAAGGATCTCCACTTCCTCACGCAGCTTGCATTAACCACGAAGGGAGACTACACGATGAATAACAATGTCGAGGGCTACCTGGATAACGTGGAGCTCTCCGTGTACAGGCAGGTGGAAGTGACCCCGACACAAACCATGTCTCAAACGACTCTTCCCACTGCAACAGCGGTTACCACGGCAACCACTTCCGAAACGACAAGTCCCACGCCTACCGAAACACCACTGGCTCCTGTTGTAGCGATTGGATCCGTGCTCATCGCGATGGTCGCATTCTCTGCATGGAGAAGACGTTAAAGAGGGCCACGCTCTTTTTTCCCTGCACGGAGCAGATACCATGCGAAACGGGATGCCAAACGAAGATGAGCATGTCATCGAAGCCATTGGCCGGTGCCGGGTCGTGATAAGGGACGGAGAGGTCGTCGAAGTGGGCCCGCCCCACATCAGCCGCTGTCCACTTGCCCGGCGGTTTGCACATCCTGTTGATCCCATCACTCAATCTGCAGTAAAAGAGAATATCGATCACCGTATCCGCTCGTTCGGCATGTGTACAGACAGGCGCACGGTCCTGATGGATACGGAATTTGTGGGGTTCGGGGCCTCCGAGTTACTGCGGTTTGCGCTTCTCTCCCATATCATCGATTCTGCCGTGATCGTGTGTGACGGTGCGGGGACCATCATCACCACGAATCCCGACCTTGTCCAGGGTGTCGGAGGGCGGATGTCAGGCCTTGTATCCACGAGTCCCATCCCGGATGTGATATGTCGTATCGAGGAGAACGGAGGCCATGTGACTGATCATACCGGGGCATCGATCGACCAGCCCGGAGGCGTACGAAGAGCCGGGGGCCTTGGATTTTCCAGGATCGGTGTCACAGTCACCACCCCAGACGAAGCCTTGGCTATCCGGGAGCTTGAGAGTGACGCCCTCATAATCGCCGTCCATACAACGGGAGTCTCGCGAGAAGAGGCAGAGATGCTCGCCCGATCAGCTGACCTCCTCACTGCATGCGCATCCTCGGCGATCCGGGAAGTCGCTGGCAGGAAAGCGCTCCTCCAGGCCGGGTCATCGATCCCTGTCTTTGCCATGACAGAGAAGGCACGGGACCTCGTTCTTGACAAAATCCGGAAAGATCCGGGACAGGTGGTCGTCATGGGCGCGAAACTCCCGTATTCGGGAGACAACTGCCCCGGGCCGCTGGTATAAACAGGCTTAGGGCAATCCCGGCAGGGATATCCTGGCCGTGCACGTTTCACAGCTGTGAACGTGACACCATGGCCGGATCCGGCCATTCACCTCCCTCCTGAAAAAAATCACGGATACCAGTTTCTATGCAGAATACCCTCAGGGTCTGACTGTCTATATGACTGGTTCGGAATTCACAACGAAATCCGGCCTGATCCTGTGATATATTGATCATACACCAGCAGGACGGGCATGCCCATATTCTTCTTAAAAGATCCCGCATCTCTCTTTTGTGA
>LKUF01000266.1 GCA_001412335.1 Methanolinea sp. SDB | reverse complement strand
TCAGGGCCGGCGCCCGCGGTCACATCTCCCGCACTGGAAAATGCGTAGAGTGCGACATCCACCTGTGCCTGTTGCCGGTCCTGTGCCTGGGTGATACGCTCTTCCTGCAGGCTGATCTGTTCGAGGAAGAGGTCCCGGTTGCCCTGCGGTCCGGCGCCCGTACTCGTTGGTTCGGCAGTTGTATCGACCCCGGTCCTGCCCTGGTCCTGGTCCCGGTCCTGCTGGTTTATCTGTACGCCGGGTTGATCGACCGTCTCCTGCTGTTGGCGCTTCTGTTCTTCCTGTAGTGGCTGCGCCTGCGGGCCCTCCGGGCCGGGAGTGGCCTGCCCGCCCTCTCCCGCATTCCCTGACGGGCCGCCGTTGCCGTTCCCGGCATTTCCTGCTGAATCGTCTCCACCGTTCCCCGATCCACCCGAACCGTCACCGTTTCCGCCGGCCGCCATGACGGGGACGCCAGTGGCGGAGAGGAGAAGGAGAAGGACCATTCCTGTCACAATCTTTCGAATCATAGATTATCACGCTACCCGGTTCTACCAGCTACTCTGTAGCGGGCCGGAGAAGAAAAACATGATCACCCGATCCACCTCCCGGGGCCGGGCTGGAATTACCGCTCTTCGAACCCGTGGGATCAGTCTTCTTCGATCGTTTCATGAGAGCCTGACAGGAAATATCCCCCCGGAACACATCCACCGTGTCCGTGATACGCCGCCGATTGCACCCGGATCAACCACCTTCTCTTCGTCCATGCAGGATGGACGAGTTTTGGTTTTTTCCATCACGCGATTCCCATCGAGACACACGATTCAAAATGAAAATGGCAGATGAAAGACAGGGGCCCAGACCGGTCCATCCAGCATGGACAACCTTTTTTCCCCGTGCCCCGTATAGCCTATTGCTCCAATGGACACCGATATCCTCCTCGTCGGGATCGTGCTTGCGGCAACGATCGTACTCCTCGTCAGCAACAGGCTCCGGATCGATCTCGTCGCGATCCTGGCGGCACTCTCACTTGCCTGGCTCGGCACAATCACGCCCGTCGAGGCGATATCGGGCTTTGCCTCGAACGCCGTCGTCGCGATGGCATCGGTGATGGTCCTTGCATACGGGATCGAGAGGACCGGTATCGCGTCTCGCCTTGCACGAGCCATCGTCAGGTACGCGGGAACAAACGAACGGAGAATCACCGCGACGATATCAGGAACCGTCGGGCTCCTCTCGGCCATGATACAGAACATCGGGGCGGCTGCCCTCTTTCTCCCGGCGACGAGGAGGATTGGCAAGCAGGCGGGTATCCCAGTCTCCCGGCTGATCATGCCCATGGGTTTTTGCGCCATCCTTGGCGGGACCGTGACGATGATCGCATCAGGGCCGCTGATCGTGGTCAACGATCTCCTTGTCCAGGCAGGGGAGAAGCCGTTTTCACTCTTCGCAGTCACCCCCATAGGAATCCCCCTGCTCCTGGCAGGAGTCTTCCTCTTCGCCTTCTTCGGTGACCGGATCCTCCCCCGGAAAGAGACGGAAGAGGCGACGCCAACAGTCGCCGAGATCTGGGGGATTGAGCACCCTGTCAGGACCTGCACGCTCCCTGCAACATCGCCGCTTGCAGGAAAGATTCGTGATGAGGCGTCATTCAAGGCCCGGTATGGTCTCGATCTTCTCGCCGTCCGATCCGACAACGAGATGACGATTGCCCCCTCGCGCTACACCCGCCTCGAAGCCGGACAGGAACTCGCTTTTCTCGGATCCGAGGAGGATTTCAACCGATTTATCAGGGATTCAGGCTGTATTCCCTCGGGCAGGGAGTGCGCACTTGCCCGGATCCTCGACGGCGAGGGATACGGATTTGCAGAACTCATCGTCCGGCCCAGGGCGTCCATCGCGGGAAAGACCCTCCGGGAGGTGCGGTTCCGCCAGAGATTCTCTATCGAGCCGATCGTCTTTTTGCGGGGTGAATCAGAGTCACGGGAAGATTTCTCCGATATCCCGCTCGCGGCAGGAGACACCATCGTCGCGTTCGGATCGTGGGATACGTTCAGCCTCTTTTCCGGGCACCCGGATCTCCTCCTGCTCACATCCCCTGAAGGGGAGGGAGTCCGTGACCGTATGGGGTTGGCAGCAGTCCTTATCTTTGCCGGGTCCCTTGCGCTCGCTTTCACTGGCGTGCCGATCTCGCTCGCCCTCCTGACCGGTGCGGCGGTGATGGTTCTTGCGGGCATCGTGACCGCCGACGAGGCGTACCGTGCAGTCGACTGGCGCACGATCATCCTGATCGCCGGTCTCATCCCGATCGGGATCGCGATGGAGAAGAGCGGGATGGCGGCGCTCATTGCGGGGTTCCTGGCAGAAAACCTTGCCGGCGCCCACCCGATCTTCATACTGGCCGCATTCGCCGTCCTCGCAACCGGGCTCTCGCTCGTCATATCGAATGTCGCGGCAACGGTTCTGCTCGTCCCTCTCGTGATGCTCACCGGTGCAGGGATGGGAATCGATCCCCGTGCCGCCGCCCTTCTCGTCGCGGTCTCGGCGCAGAACTCCTTCATACTCCCGACACACCAGGTCAACGCCCTTCTCATGGGCCCGGGGGGGTATTCTCCGCGGGACTATGCAAAACCCGGCGGAGTCCTGACTGTCATCTTTATCGTCATCGCCACAACGCTGATTTACCTCCTCGTCTGATAGACAAGATATGATAATCCAGCAGTTTTTCGTCCCGGGCATCGCCCACAGTTCCTATATCGTCGCCGGGAACAGGGGGTGTGCGGTCATCGACCCCGAGCGTGACATCGGGCGTTACCTGGATGCCGCACAGCAGATGGGGCTCTCCATCACCCATATTCTCGAGACACACCTGCATGCCGACTTCGTGTCAGGCCACCTCGACCTCGCCGAATCGACAGGAGCAGAGATTTATGCACCAAAATCCGGGAACTGTGCGTTTCCCCACGTCGCCCTCTCCGAGGGGGACGAGATACAGCTCGAGCATATCAGGTTCTCGGTCATCGAGACTGCCGGCCACACACCGGAGCATATCTGCTATATCGCGACCGATACCTCGAGGGGAGATACGCCTGTCGCCCTCTTCTCCGGGGACACGCTCTTCGTGGGCGACGTCGGCCGCCCCGATCTCTTCCCGGGCAGGGCAAAAGAGCTCGCATCTTCGCTCTATGACAACCTGCACACCAAGATCATGACCCTCCCCGACGAATGCGAGGTCTATCCGGCCCATGGGGCAGGATCGCTGTGCGGGCGGGCGATGGCCGCGAAGAGGACGAGCACGATCGGCTACGAGAAGAAGTACAACTATGCCCTGCAGATCGCTGACCGCGACGAGTTCATACGGGCTCTCACCTCTGACATGCCGGCCGCACCTGATCACTTCTCCCGGTGTTCGGAGATCAACAGGGCGGGGCCGGCACTGATGAGCACCCTCCCGGATCCTTCGCCGGTGGAGCCGAACCCCTTTGCAGACCGGACCGGGTCACCTGGTGCCGTTCTCCTCGACGTCCGGAGTTACCCGGCATTCTCCGGGATGCATATACCCGGTACCTGGCATATCGATCTCTCCGGCAGTTTTGCCACCCAGTCGGGGTGGGTGCTCCCACCTGGAAAGGAGATCCTGCTCGTCACCGAGGACGCCAGGCAGGCAAAAGAGGCGGCGCTCCAGCTCCGGCGGGTCGGGTTCGACCAGGTCACAGCATACCTGAAGGGAGGGATGCTCGCCTGGGGGACCGCCGCCCTGCCGATCAGCCGTGTCCCGGTGATCTCTCCTGCAGAGGCGGCCGAGCTGATCGGGTCGGGCGATTCGGTCCTGATCGACGTACGGTCCGCGGAGGAGAACGTGGCTTCAGATGTGAAAGATTCGGTCCATATCCCCTGGCATGACTTGAGGACACGGCATGCGGAACTTGATCCGGGCCGGCACTACATCATGATGTGCCGTGGCAGCCAGAGGGCGAGCATCGCGGCAAGCATCCTGAAGATGAACGGGTTTGACCATGTCAGCAACCTGGGGGGCGGGTTCACGGCCTACCAGCGGGCCGGGTTCACACCCTGATCCGGAGGATTATATTCTGGGAAGTCCTTTCCCTGTATATCACCTGAGGATACTGATATGTTCGAATGGTTCATGATGGCGTCCTGGTCGCCATATATCGTCGGGGCGGGGATCGGCGTCCTCTCCTGGATGACGTTTCTCCTCTCCGACCGCCCGCTCGGGGCCTCGACAGCCTATGCGAAGACGGCCGGGATGGTTGAGTCTGCAATCTCGGGGAAAAAAGCCGAGAATATGCCCTATTACCGGAAGTTTCCTCCAAGGGCAGACTGGCAGTGGATGATTGTGATCGGTGTCATTGTCGGAGGGTTCCTTTCGGCGTACACCTCAGGCACATTTACGCTGCTGGTCGTGCCGCCGCTTTTCGCGGGGACGTTCGGGACGAATGTCGTCCTCCGGTTCGCCGTGGCGCTCTTCGGGGGCGTCCTGATGGGCATTGGGGCACGCTGGGCAGGGGGCTGCACCTCGGGTCACGGGATATCAGGGGCCCTCCAGCTCTCGGTTGCCAGCTGGGTTGCAGCGATCTGCTTTTTTGCAGGAGGAATACTGGTCGCAGGCATGATCTACGGGTTCCCGTTCCTGTGAGGGTGAGAAGATGACATTGAAACAATTACGATCCAACACGCGTGCCCAGATCATCCTCGGGCTCGCATTCGGAATAATTTTCGGGTTCCTTCTCCAGAAAGGGGGTGTCACCGAGTACGGCGTTATCCTTGGCCAGCTCCTCCTCACCGATTTTACCGTGGTCAAGATCATGCTCGCGGCTATCGTCGTCGGGATGATCGGGGTGTTCCTGATGAACCGGGCAGGGTTCGCGAACCTGCATACCAAGTCGGGATCGGTAGGTGCAACGGTGATCGGTGGCCTCATATTCGGGGCAGGGTTCGCCGTCCTCGGGTACTGCCCGGGTACCGCAGCCGGGGCGTTCGGCTCAGGCGCCCTCGACGCCGCGATCGGGATGATCGGGATCGGGATCGGTGCCGGGATCTTCGCACGCCTCTACCCGCACCTTGACAGGACGATCCTGAGACGGGGAGAGTTTCCGGCAGAGACCATCCCGGAACTGGTCGGCATGAAACAGGGGATGGTCGTGGTCGTTGTTGCAGTCCTGATCCTCTGCCTGCTCTATGCCTTCGAGGTTCTCGGGATATAATCCCAGGACAATCCTTTTTTCTCCTGCGTGATAGTAATGGCGTTTTCACAGGTCCATCCACGGATTCCACGCCCCCGGCGGTGGACGGAGTAAAACCGGCCAGGTGAAAAACCGGTTGCCTGGAGTCTTCACACGAACCGGTGTAGAATCCTTCAACATTGCTGCCGGGGGCATCCCATCCCGGAGAACTCCCGTCGGGTGACGGGATCCACTCCTTCTCCATTCCTGGCCTGGAAGAGCCGTCTCCATGACAGGTGATCAGACCGGTGCGGTGTTCCAGCC
>LKUF01000265.1 GCA_001412335.1 Methanolinea sp. SDB | reverse complement strand
GGCTCGACGGTCGGCGTGATGCACGCATGCGGCCATGACATCCACATGTCGGTACTGGCAGGGACCGCCCGTCTCCTCGCGGATCTTGTTGACGAATGGGAGGGGACCCTTCTCCTGGTGGGCCAGCCCGCGGAGGAGACCGGGAGGGGGGCGACTGCGATGATACACGACGGCATCTTTACCCGGTTTCCGGTACCTGACTCTGCCCTGGCCCTCCACGTGGGCCCCGACCTTCCAAAAGGGATCATAGGGTACAGGGAGGGCACCTTCTCGGCAGGGTCAGAGTCGCTCGATATCGACATCCGGGGAATCGGCGGCCATGCGGCCCACCCGGACAGGGCCATCGACCCGGTGGTGCTTGCAAGCCAGATCATCCTGGCACTCCAGACGATCGTTTCACGGGAACTTCCCCCGCTCGGGTTCGGGGTCGTCACGGTGGCATCGGTCCATGGCGGTACGAAATACAATGCCATCCCTGACACCGTCCGCCTCCAGGCAAATATCCGGTACTTCAGTGAGCAGGTCAGGGAGAAGATCCTGGAGTCGATACGGCGTATCACCAGCAACATCGCGCTCTCCGCAGGGATTCCGGATGACCTGCTCCCGGAGGTCAAAATCGCTCCCGAATCGGTTCCTCCGCTCGTAAACGACACCGTGCTGACAGAGCGGGTGAGCGGCACCTTACGGGATCACCTCGGGGAGGAGAGGGTGGTCCGGATCGACCCCCTCACCGGGAGCGAGGACTTCGGGTTCTTCGGGATGCAGGAGCCGCGGGTCCCGCTCTGCTACTTCCGGGTCGGGACCGGCGGGGGACCGTATCTCCATAACAGCCGTTTCGCACCGGATCCCGGGCCGGCAATCAGCCTCGGGATCTTCTGCATGGCCGTCGCTGCACTGGAACTTCTCAGGAAAAAGTGAGGAGGTGCAGGAAGATTCCTCCCGGACCCAGGGTATCATATCAGATCAGCGTGTTGCAGATGAGCGAAGACGAGATCCAGGCATACTCCTTTGCTTTATCGTTCACGCTCACGTATGCCGGAACAGGAAGCGTGTAGTACAGCAGTGCCAGGTTATACTGCCGTATATCGTCATCGAGCAGCGTCACAGTATCGGCATACCCCCTCAGTTGCCTGATGACCGAGAAAGCTTTGGCGATATCTTCATCATCGACACTGGGGGTCTCCGGGACCGCCCCGAGCCTCTGCTGGGAGAGAAGGATCTTTTCCAGCTCGAGCAGCCGGAGAAGACGGTCCACGCTCGATACCGGGATCATCTCCAGCTTAATGACTGATTCCAGTTTTGCGATGTCGCGAAGGATGTGGGAATGGCCGGTCATCGCAAAATCGATGAGCCACATGTTCCTCTCCTCGTCCATGAGCACGTTCTTCATGTTCAGGTCGCCGTGCACGGAGCCCTCGTAGACATTCCAGTCGGCCAGGAGCCGATCGGGGACGATCTTTTCCATGAAATAGAGGGGGTTTATGGATTCGCCCATCCCGTGAGGGAGATCGATCATCCGGTCACCGGGAGTCATTCCATATCGGGATTCTGCCCAGTCCCTGACACCCTCGTAGTTGTAGATGTCTGCATACACCCGGTAGAGCGGCAGGTACCGGAGACGTGGCTGGCCGTACCATGCCCCGAGCACCTTCCGGAAGAGGAGGTCGAAAGTCTCCTGCACCTCCCCCGCAGGATGGGAGAGATAGTAGTCTTCAAGTGAGAAGATGCGGCTCTGCGGTCCCCTGATCCCGACGAACGTGTAGAGTATGCCTCCATAGTCCCCCGACCGTTCGGCCTGGATGACCTGCGTCGCATTGTTCTGGATGTACCTCTTCACGTGCCCCTCGTAGCCCCTGATCTCTGCCTCGATATTCTCCCACCGGTCCATCTTCAGGACAAACGGCATCTCCCTCCGGCCGCGCCGGTCATAGGCGTCGTCGCGGAAGACCAGTGACCCGGAATAGCCACCCGAGATCTGCGAGAGCCTGACCTCGGAGCAGTCATGGTGCAGGATATGCACGATCCGTTCAAGATCCCTGTTCCAGCCGGATACACCCTCCTCCATGATGATCTCCGTCCCCGTGTTCGTCACGATCTCCGATATCATCGAGATCTCAAGCATCGCCCTTGAGATCCTGGTGGAGACCGGGAGATGACCCAGGAGTGCCGGGACACCCGATGAAAGGGCCCGTTCGAGGGTATCGCGCCCAAACTTCCCTGCCGGCAGATCGTGGAATACCAGGCTCATGACCCGGGGTACGACACCTGGGTGGCCGGGAACGCGGCGGTAGAGCAGGTCCGGTGCGACCCCCCTGAAGTATGCAGGCCGTACCCCCGGATCATGGATGACCGCGCAGCCGGCAAGCATGGCAGGGGGAGAGAGAAGTTCTTTTTGGGCACCTTCCGCCAGGAGCGCGACGTCCGGCGATTCCGCGCAGAAAGAGATGAAGAGGACACCCCGGTACTCAGGCTCCATGCGGGAGGCGATTCCGGAGAGGGCTTCGAAGAGATCGGAGAGCCTGATTCCCTCCGGGAGTTTGGATCTCATCTCCACGAAGAGGTCTGCAGGGTTCGTGGGATAGAGGAGGAAGGCGGCGCTGACTGGGATCTCGCTCCTCTTTGGGTCTATGACCAGGTAATCGGGGTTGCCTCCGCTAGCCGGGGGATTCCAGGCAACGATGTTGCCGATGGTGAGGAGATCGCCCATCTCGCATGGCTGGTGCCCGGGTCCGCCCAGTCCCATCGAGGATGTCGCAACCGGGACGGTGACGGGAACGGCAGTCTCTTCGTCCTGGCAGAGGACCTGCCCCTCTGCAGGATATCCCACAATCAAGAGCTCTGACCCGCCTTTGCCCCTGCGGGTAACCGTGTATTCTGCTCCGTTTTCGCAGAAGGTGGCCACATCATCGCAGGCCGTCCCAATCGCGGCATAGGGCAGACCGGCGGAGGCCGCCCTGGTTGCACCCTCGCAGTCGGGATGGATGGCGAAGACCGATAAAAACCCGGTCATCTCCAGCACCGAGAGCGGATTTGGCTGGATGCCGGAGAGGTGGAGTAACCCCTTCCGGGACCGCAACTTCTTGTCCGTCGCAAGTATCGTCCTGATCCCGGCACTGGAGAGGTAGGACACGTGTATCATGTCGAATACCGCTGTCCTGTCCGACTCCGTGATCGTCTCTGCGAGGAAAGCATCGAGAATCGCGGCTCCCTGTGAATCAAGCCTTCCTTTTGGGCAGACAATCAGGATCCCGTTGTGACGCTGCGAGGAGATTTCCATGGAGAGGACACCAAAAAGATCGGTATGAGATCTCCTTTGCCCGGATTCTATATATAATTCCGCTACCTCTCCTGCCGGCCCAAAAAAGACCTTTTTACTCCCCGTCAATCCGGACCAGGGTGCCATAGGGGACCAGGTCACGTCCCGAGAGGACCGAGACCGGGCCGTGCCCCCCGCATACCAGGCACCCGGTGCGGCCGTCATGGTAGGTGCCCCGGCTCTTGTCCGCCAGTTCCAGGAGTGCGGCCCGCTCCGCCCGTGCCACATCGGAATCGACGTTTACCGAGGTGACGAGAAAGACCGCCAGCGAGTTGTACCGGGACCGCTCCTCTGAGATATGCCGGAAATTTATCGCCGTATCGGCGGTGAACAACAGGCCAAGCTCAGCTGAATAGATATAGACCTGGCCGTGCTGGTGCCCGCCCTTCCCTTCGAGGATCTCGAGGTCGAAGCCCCCGATACTGACGGATCCGATGACAGGGAAGGAGTTTTGGAGCCTGAGCGGGGCACGGTCCAGCAGA
>LKUF01000264.1 GCA_001412335.1 Methanolinea sp. SDB | reverse complement strand
GGTGAATTCCAATTCAAAGTGCACCACGTTTTGCTAAAGAGAAGACCTCATGCGGAGTCTGGTAGTTGAGGCACTTTCTAGGTCGATTATTAAGTTTATGGACAACAAAAGCAAGGTCTTTTTCGGAGACATTAGTGAGATGAGTCCCTTTTGGGAAGTATTGTCTTAGGAGTCCATTGGTATTTTCGTTGGTCCCCCTCTGCCAGGCGGAGTAAGGATCAGCGAAAAAGATTTTGAGATTGGTTTTTGTTTCCAGTTCTTTGAAATCAGCGAATTCTTTGCCATTGTCTACCGTGAGCGTGTGGCGTAATAGTCGAGGGACTTTACGAAAGGCTTTTGTGGTTTGTCGCGTCATCGTAGCCGCTTTTTTATCAGAGAGTTTAACAGCGAGAAGAAAGCGACTTTTACGTTCGACATGAGTGGCTAATCCGCCAGTTCCCTTGGCACCTTCCAATGTATCGCCTTCCCAATCACCAAAGCGTAGGCGTTGATCGACGAGGGGAGACCGTTCATGAATGGAAACACGACCGGGAAGAAAACGTCTGCCGGTGCCATAGCGCTTTTGTTTGCGGCGTCGTTTGTGTTGTCGCCGGAGGTGTTGATAGAGATTTCCTCCATTTTGTGCATCGCGAAATATCCAGCGATAGATCGTTTCATGGCCGATACGCATTTGTGGATCGGTTGGATAATCCAGTGTCAAACGGGCGGAAACAACCTCAGGTGGCCAATCCAGGCGAAGCCTCGATTGAACGTATTCTACCAGCTCTTTTTGATCTTGTCGGCGATGATGTCTCGGTTGATGACGTCGCTTAAGGGCTATGGGATGGGCAATATCATACCAGTACGGGGCTATGTCGAGATACGTTGGACCATTGCGTTTGATTTCTCGACTAATGGTGGTGTGGCTTCTATCGATACGGCGTCCAATTTCTCTCAGTGAATAACCCGCCATCGTCAAATGACTGATGACATATCGATCTTCTTCTGATAGATGATGGTAGGGCATGAAGGGCTCCTCTCTGCTGCGTGTGTTGGTCGTGCTTCACACTCTACCAGAAAATCCCATCATGTCCTCTGTTTATCTATCGTGGTGCACTTGTAAGTAGAATGCACC
>LKUF01000263.1 GCA_001412335.1 Methanolinea sp. SDB | reverse complement strand
GTCCTGCTGGAATTCTTCAGGGTAAGTTCCATGACACCGGTTGCCAGGGGATCATCCACCTGTGGAACCCTGTCAAAGACCTCGGTCTCCACGTGCCGTGTAATAACCCCGCGGTTGGAGGTGCCGTACAGGGAATATTTCTGGGGGCTGAAACTGAATATATCAACCGCGGTGTAGTTTACCCCGTCCTGCAGGAATACCCCGATCTCTATCGGGAATGTGAGGTAGACCGTCACTTCGGATTCAGACTGCAGGACAACCGGTTTGAAATGGAACTCCAGGTATTTGGTTATCTCTTTCGGCAGGTTGAGCGGTTCCACGGGATTTAAGATGATATTCCCGTTTTCACCCCTGATTATCTTTTCAACGGATCCTGACTGCGACCTTCGGTGATAGACATGCAGGGCGCCACGTCTCCCTACCCCGAGGGATATCCGCTCGTCTTCCCACTGAAACGAGTAATCGTATACACCGAACACAGATGAGACGTAGAGCCCGGAATCAGATATAATTTCCTCCCGCCCGGGTATCGCTTCATTACCCTGCGTGGGATTTGAGGAGTGGGAGTCTAATAATCCTTCTTCTCCCCGTCGTGTTGGGCAATTTCGGGGCCGCCAAGGTCTGCTATGGCCTGGATGATCAGGGGGCGTGCATCCTCATCCGCTGTCTCCAGGAGCTGCATCAGCGGCTCGATTGCATCTTTGCTCCCTATCTCCCCGAGTACCTGGATAATATTGATCTTTTCCCGCTTTTCCGCGAATTTCAGAGCATCAAGAAGAACGAAAACACCATCCCTGCCGGTTGCGGCAAGTGTGGTCATTGCCTCCTGCCTGACCTCCTCGGCAGAATCGGTCGTTGCCCTGATCAGGACACGGGTTGCAGGATCGACCTGTATCCTGCCCAGCGCCATGACCGCCCCAAGACGCAGGTCAGGGTTCTTCCCAGAGGATAAAACCTCTGACAGCGGCTGGATAACCTGCTCGCCCATTATCCCGAGGGCATACGCAGCCCGGCTTCTCACGAACCGGTCCTCGTCTCCGAGCAGCCTTATAAGAGGATCGATTGCACGTTTATCTCCGATCTCCCCGAGTGCGATGGCTGCCTTCCACCGGACATCTTCATCCGGGTTCTCCAGTGCATTGACAAGATAGGGCACAGAATCGCTCCCGATTTGCGTGAGCGCTTCCGCTGCTTTCCATCGTATCCCGCTGTATTTATCTCCGGTAAGTGCCTCTATCAGTGGCCCGGCGGCAGCAGGGTCTCCGATTTCACCGAGTGCTTCCACGGCCTCGTATGCAACCGCGGGATCCCGGTGTTTGAGGGCCATCACCAGGCCCCGGAGATTATATTCATCCTTCATCTTTTGGACATTCGCAGACGACAGGACGCGTAACTTGATCTCTTCGAGGTTGCCCCGTATCCCGGGGGTCTCCATGCCTGACCGAAGAGCCGCATCCGCAACCTCGTTGATCATCCGTTTCTGCTCCCTTTTTGCGATATCTGATACCACACCGATCACGAGAGCCACGACCAGGAAGATACCTGCACGGAGCAGCGGACCTGTCCTGAGCATTCCGTCCGCGTAATATGCACCGGAAAGGAGAACCACGGCAAGGAGGAGTGCGATGACTACTCCACGCGTGCCGTACCATATCGCTCCAAGCACGATTGGGATGTAGAAGAAATGTGTGTATACAACGTCGATCCTGAGTACCAGGTGCACGACGATTTCAAGAAAGACTGAGAATACCAGGAGGACTCCCAGCACGACTGGCTTATAACGGTCGATCCCCCCGGTTTTCAGATCAGCAAACATAGCTAAGGGATCTTTGATGAACCGGGAATTAATAGTACTGCATCGGAAAGTCGCTTGCCCGTATCCACCCCCTGTCACCTAGATCCCTGACGTCGCAACCGCGATGCACTCTTCGGTCGTGCCGAGCCTGGCGAGGGCTCCGCACATATTCGGCAGATATGAATAGGCCTTTCCGCTGTTCACCATGACGGCGTCGAACCGCTCCATTGCAGGGGACACAACCATGCAGGTATCGGAGTACACACGCGCCCCGCTCTTTTCGATCTCGGAGACGACCTCCCTGCTCCGTTGGATTACGTTCCGGGCTGCAAAGATAAACAGCGGGATTTTTACCTTTTTTCCCTTCAGGAGTGCAGCGATCCCTGTTAATTCAAATGGCGAGCAGTGCGGGCACCCGAGCGCCACGGCATCGACGGCACCATCTGAAAAGGTCTCCCGTATCTCCCCGTAATCGAGATGAATCCTCTCGAGCCCGGAGAGATCGAAGGAGAGCCGTTTTGCTTCGGGTGTGACCCCCTCGACATGGAAGAGAGCAACCGCTCCCGATGCAGCCATGGCAGCACCAAGGGCCTTTAGCTGGTCTCTGTCAGGGCGGATGCCGGAGAAGATCGGGATACGGTTTCCAACCACCGATCCCGCATGGAACCCGAGAGCCCCGTATGTCGCTATCTCGTGGTCGTCGGGTACACCTTCCGCGTCTATGACCACCGCGGGTCTCCGCTCTTCCGAAAGGTGGAGACCGTACTCCGGCGTCTTCCCGACGATCGCGGCTGCAAGCGCGCTTGGGCCGCCCTCCCTGTTCGTCCGGGCCCCGATGACCGAGTTTGCGTATGCCACCGCAGAAGACTCGGACCATGCAAGGTGGTCCCCGTACTGTGTCTCCGTGATATAATAGGGCGTGCAGGTGCACTCCATCGAAACACCGAGCCTCTCGTACGCCCTGACGACCTCCTCCTGCTTGCGGGCAAATTCGGGACGTATCTCCATCTCCCGCCACCTGTCCCGGTCCATGCCGATCGGGTTTAAGACCGCCGGCACGACGACCCTGGCATCGAGTGAGTTGAGCCATTCAAGTCCGTACTCTCCGATCGTTTTATATGACGCCCCGCTCACCTGGGCGCTCTTGATCGCAACCATCCCCGCGGCACCGAATACCTTCCCCAGTGCGACAAGGATCTCCATCATCTTCTGCTTTGTTGTGCCGGACTCTCCGTCCAGTATCTTCTCTTCATCCGGATCAAGGTACACCGGCACTCACCATCCGGCCCTGAGGAATTCATCTTCCCGCCCGAGCACCATCGTCGCGTCCACTCCCACCTTGACATTGGTCCCGTTCTCCAGGCGGCACGGGTCAAGCGATGAACCCCGTGCACCAGTGATGATCATGATGTCCTGGTCGCCCCGCACCCTCGTCGCTATTGCGTACTCCACGTCCCGGGGGTCTGCAGGATCGATGTCCTCGTCGACCACAACAACGTGTTTCAATGACGTGTGGGTGGCAAACGCTGCCATTATCGCATTTTTGGCGTCACCCTGGGTGTGTTTCCGTACCTGGACAACCGCGTGGAAATAGCCGCACCCGCCGGTGGTGAGAACGACGTTTTTCACTTCGGTCACCCCTGCAACCGCCCGGAATATGGAGGGCTCGTATGGGGCGCCCATGAGCACCTTGTGCTCGTTGCCTCCAGGGAGGATGCCGTGATAGATGAAATCCTTCTTCAGGTGCATTCCGGTAAATTCAATGACGGGC
Organism: Methanolinea sp. SDB; assembly: GCA_001412335.1. Lineage (GTDB taxonomy): Archaea > Halobacteriota > Methanomicrobia > Methanomicrobiales > Methanospirillaceae > SD8. Next base: position 6,060 of record LKUF01000263.1, on the reverse strand, counting down.
TGCTGTCTCACCCGATCATAGGTTCCCGTGATATCGACAAACGGGCCCTCCTCAGTCACTTCCGTTCCGATGTATCCCTCGAGGACGATCTCGGCATCCGGGACCGCCACACCATTACGGCAATACCGGACCCTGATCTCTCCACCGAGCAGTTCTGCGGCATAGATAAGTTCCTTTCCTTTCGGGACCCGTGTACAGCTGGCAAATGTCACTGCCGGGTGCACCCCTATCACCACGGCGACCGGAAGACGCTCTCCCGCTTCCAGGGCCTTCCTGTGAAGGGCATAGGTATGCCTTCCCTCCACCAGGCGTGCGACCACGCTCTTCTCGTCATGGACAAGCATCCGGTGGATGGAGGCATTCGTAACCCCGCCATACGAGGAGAAGACTATTCCCGATGTGATATAGCTCCCTGCATCGAGGGGGAAATGGTGCATCACCGGGATGCGCCGAAGATCAACCTCTGAAAAGGAGAGCGTGCCGTCGTCGATTACCTTCCCGTTATACGATGCAAGAGAGAGCTTCTGCACTGTTTCGCTCTCTGGAATCGATAGGGCAAGCGATAGCGATCTCCTGGTGGCAGTCACGTTCATGACCGCCCGCTCTCCATGAAGATCATGGAAATACAGCAGCTTATCGGTTGCCGCTGCCATCTTCGGGGCCTGGTATTCCACTGTTACCGGTTCGGCTACATCGATGACTTCATCCGCATCCCGCATCACCCCGATAAAATCCCTCAGATCGGCTTCTCCTGTACTTTTCCTCATAGTAAAAGATCTCCCCTGTTATTTCTCTGGCTGGAGAAGAGATTTCACATACACTCTATTAAAGGATGAAGATGGCATGCTAGCGGCCTGCATGCTTCCCGATGCGGAAAAAATAAGAACAGGACCGGGAATATGGTCCCCCTTTTCAGCTGCGCGGCGGGGAGTAAAACCGGAACCGGAACTGGCTCTCCTCCAGTTCTCTTGCAGTCGCGGGATCGATCTCTCTCCGGATCGCCTTTACGATGGTATTCATGATATTGAGTTGCTTGAGCACGTCGTATCCGCCTTCGGGAGTCTCGTTTAAAAAATCCAGGAGTGCATTCACATTTTTCAGCACATCCTTTCCTGCCACGAGGTTCATGCGGTTCAGCGTGTATGCAAGGTGTTTTTTTGCCCTGTCGGCCTTGTACGCATCCGTTCCGGCGATATTGAGCTCGGTTATTGCATGGAAGAGCTCTTCGTACGTCTTCAGCTTGTGCCGGTCCCAAACCATCCTCAACTCTCTCGATTCAGAATAGAGATATGCAGCACAGCTCGCGCAGACCACGACAATGACCCCAAGCGTGACGACAACCCAGTATTCTAACAATTGACCCCCTCAATTCTTGAATTTTCTTTGATTGTTCTTAAATGTTATTTTTTATACCGCGAGCAGAACGTGGGATATCGTGCCATGGGCCTGCCGTCCTCTTTAAAAATGTAACTTTTCCTGGGTGGTCAATGGCCTGATATGGAGGATCTCCTGGGCTGCGGAAGCAACTTTTTTCCTGTATTCGGGACGGGTATACACCCCGAGCCGCCATTGCGCCCACCGTGTCTCGTTCAAGGTATTGACAAGCGGGGAGATCTCGTTCAGTCCCAGCAGGCGGTGCCTGTTCTTCACCTGGACATGAATCGACATGCTCTTCGGGAAGGGCGGGATGTCGACGAGGACATCCTGGGGTTCGCAGCCTGCTTCGTCCGCAATCAAACCGGCTACCTGGCGTTTCTTCGTGATATCTCCATACCTTTCGAGCCGGGCGATGCTTACCTGGTCCCTGCCGACATAGAGGGCCCGCTTAAACATCTCTCTCCGGTAAAGCATCGCAGAGACGCCTCTTGCCACTTCGGACGAAGAGTGCAGGAGTGCCTGCATGCATGCCGCATCATCCATCCTGCACATCTCCTCGATCAACCCGCCAGGTTCATCTCCCCCGTGCATGAGCACCGCAAGAGAGAACATCATCTCGGCAATCCTGCTGACATGGTGAAAATAGACGGCCGGCCTCATCAGGGTGCGTGCAATGAGAAGGGACTCTGCGGCATTGATACCGCTCTCATGCAGCACGATAGTATCTTCTGCAACCAGGCTGTTCCTGATCAACCGGTGTGCATCGACCGTTCCGTATGGCGCCCCTGTATAGTGTGCGTCCCGCAAGAGGTAGTCCATGCGGTCGACATCGAGTTCCCCGTGAATGATCCCGGCGAGCCGGTGTCTCCCCTCGATGATCTCTGATACCTCCACGGTACTGACACCCACCTCCTTGAGTATCGCAGCTGTACCGGGCTCCTCAAGGAGATTCCTGACGTGATGATGGCTCCTTCCCGCAAATTCCTGGAGTAGGGGTTCGATTGCATGGGAAAAAGGACCGTGCCCGATGTCATGAAGCAGTGCTGATGCAAGGACGAGGCGATGGTCTTCAGGCGAAAGGCCGAGCTGCCGGGACATGACATCTGCAAGATACATCGTTCCGAGTGAATGCTCGAACCTCGAATGATTCGCTCCCGGATACACCAGGTACGAGAAGCCGAGTTGCTTGATATGCCGGAGTCGCTGCATGGGGGGTGAGTCGAGAATATGCACCGCAAAATCGGGCACTTCCACGTATCCATGCACCGGATCCTTGATTATCTTCATGGCGACGATTAAGATTCTTTTAATAGACCTGATAAAAGTATTCTAGTGATGATAACATTCCTTTCCGGAGGAACCGGGACTCCAAAACTGATACAGGGAATGAGAAGCATCGTTCCTGATGAGGAGATCAGTGTCGTCGTCAATACCGGCGAAGATATCTGGATGAGCGGGAATCATATCTCCCCTGATGTTGATACGGTCATCTACCTCTTCTCGGGCCGTCTCAATACCGCTACCTGGTGGGGCATAGACAATGACAGCTTCTGTACCCACGAAGAACTGGTCCGTCTCGGGGTGGATGAATATATCGCGATCGGTGATCGTGACAGGGCTTTCCAGATAGCCCGCGGAGAACTGCTGCGCCGGGGGGCAACCCTCACGGAGGCGACACAGTCCCTCTCTTCGTCCCTTGGCATACAGGCCCGGATTTTGCCGATGTCTGATGAGGAGACGACCACCCTGATCCGGTCAGGAGAGCGGGTCATGCACTTCCAGGAGTTCTGGATAAAGAACCGTGGGCATCTCCCGGTAGATGCAGTGAGTCGTTCGGCATCCGCCCACCCCACTCCGGAGGTTCTTGAGGCCATATCAAATGCAGATGCCGTCATCCTCGGACCGAGCAATCCTGTCACGAGTATCCTTCCCATCCTTGAATGCGAGGGAATAATAGAGGAACTGCGAAGGGTTCCTGTCCTGGCAGTGAGCCCCTTCATAGGCAACGCCCCCATAAGCGGGCCGGCTGGTATTCTGATGAGAGCCATTGGACACCGGCCGGATTCATCCTCAACATGGGAATTGTATCAGGAGTTTGCCGATATCTTTGTGCAGGACATCCGTGACCCCGTGGACGTGCCCGGGAGTGTCCGCCTCGACACGCTCATGACAAATCCTGAAAAGAGTACAGCCCTTGCAGGAGCGATACTCGATCTGCTCCGGCCTCCATCAGGCAGTGATGAGCGGTGATGTGGCGCCCAGGCAGGAGGTAGGCCGGTGAAAAACAGGAGATTATTCCCATTATTGCAGGCAATGCAATTGGCGCGGCATCCGGCGATATATATTTCAGGAATCTGTGACAGATATTCGTATCAGGTGTGGGCAGAATGGGTGTAATAAGATCATTAAAAGATGTTCTTGGCGGTGAGAGAGGAGATAGTACAGACGAGATGCCAGGGGGTACACATATATCGAATGCTTTAAAGGCCCTCTCATACGGTGACGTCGAAGACCGCTGGAATGCAATCAGGGCGATCGGCGAACTCGGTGAACCATTCATCGAGCCGCTTGTCCGGGCTCTCTCCGACGAACACTGGATCGTCAGGAGAGGGGCAGCGGACGCACTAGCAAAGATTGGATATCCCGCTGTTCCGTCGCTTTTAAAGATGCTCGAGAACGTGGAAGAGGATGTAAGACGGGAGACTGAACGTGCCCTTGTGCTCATAGGTGAACCTGCCGTAAAGCCACTCCTGGATGCACTCATACACGAGAATGCCCAGGTGAGACAGAGATCTGTCCAGACGCTGGGGGTCATGCAGCCCCCCGAGGCTCTTTCGCCCATGATCTCTGCATTAAAGGACAGCGATCCTCTGGTCAGGCAGGAAGCAGCACTCTCCCTCTCCGGCTATGCCGATCCCGCATCGGTTGAACCCCTCATCGAACTGTTGAAAGACGAGCACGGGTACGTACGGATGGCTGCCGTGGAGACCCTCTGTATAATCGACGAAGATTCGATAGATCCCCTGATCCATGCACTGGGGGAAGGAGACGAGCAGTTGCGGCAGAGAGCATCGTACGCACTCGTGGCAGTCGGACCGCCTGCCGTCGACCGCCTGATCGAATCGATGCAGAATGAAAACCCTGCGGTAGTCCGATCCTGTGCATGGATCCTCGGCCGGATCGGGGATACGAAGGCGATACCGCACCTGATCGGGACAATGGGGCATCCTGAACGGAACGTGAGGAGAGAGGCCTGCGATTCACTTGCCGGAATGGGTGATGCCGCGGTTCTGCCGCTTGCCAGGTCATTCCGTGATGGGGAGGTGCCGGTCAGGCACTGTGCCATGGAAGCCCTCTGGATGATTGGGGGGCCCGCAGTCGAACATGTTTCCGATCTCCTCAATGATCCCTCTCCCGATGTTCGGAGACGGGCTGCATTGCTCCTTGGGGAAATCGGGGCCAGATCTGCTGCAGATCCGCTCTCACGGCTACTTGGAGACGAAAATCCGTCTGTCAGGAGGATCGCTTTTGAAGCCATCGAGATGATCCGGACCAAAAATCGTGATACGAAAGCTCCATACATCGCCCCACCGGGAAAGGAGAGATCCGAACGCGGCGAGAACGAAAAGAGGGAGAGACCAAGCCCCTGGTAGGTAATACCCTGCAGCCTCACGTTAGCAGTTCGAACGATGTACTCTTCCTGAATGTCTTCGTCGTGATGCCCAAGACGAGGACGCTATACGTATCGGGCTTTAATTCCGATGTGTCGAGCGTGTAGGACCAGGTATTATTCCGGTCATCGGGACCCGGCATAACGGTAACCACGTCTGATATACCAGAAAACGCCGACTCTTCGCTCTTGTTCGTGGGGGAGAACGAGACCGATGTTATCTCGACCAGGAGCCTGTTGCCCGGGTGAAGATTGGTCGTCCCCGATATCACGATCCTGTCACCCACATGATATTGCCCCCCGGGATAGAACTGGATTGGACCCTCTTCACCCACGGCTGCCATGGTGGTCTCTTCCGTCTGAGGAGCATGAGTGGTCTCAACCACCCCGGGAGTCGGGAGGGCTGTTGGTTCCCCCTGATCACCATCGAAATCTATGCACCCGGATGAACAGAGGAATACGACAATCATGAAGCATACAAGACCTGTTCTCATGTGGAGAGAGGATACGACTACCATCCAGATTAAAGGTTGTGGCTGATCAATTCTGCCTCATGGGGGCACACGGTCCGGAAGTGACAGCTGTGCATCGATGAGCGAGAACGAACCGGGCAACGATCCCTGGCCCGTCAGGGAATCCGGCGCAGCAATTTTCACATGGAAGAGTCATAGAAAGAGATCACACATATGACAGGCAACGGCCACGTACCAATGAGGTGAAGACGATGGAAAGAATGAATCCGGTTCCACTCCGCGAAGAAGTGCTGCTTACGCTCAATACGAAATTCCCGGCGATGAAACGTCTTTTTGGCATCAAAAAGATCGGCATATTCGGATCGGTGGCACGGGGAGACGAACGCGCTGAGAGTGATATCGACATCGAGGTCGAGTTCGAGGAGGGATCAGACAATTACAAAAACTTCATCGGCCTCTCGTATTATCTCGATGATCTCTTCAAGAGACGGGTGGACCTTGTCACAACGAGAGTCCTTTCCAATTACCTGAAGGCAGATG
>LKUF01000262.1 GCA_001412335.1 Methanolinea sp. SDB | reverse complement strand
GGCAAAATTTCTGGTCTTTCCCACAAAAAAAGAGTTGAAATCTCGGGGATTTCCCGGATTAATTCTTCCTGATATGGATGTCCCTCTGCGGGAATGGGATCTCGATTCCCTCCTCCGCGAACCGCTCGTATATCCGGGTATTGATCGCGTCCTGTGCGTCCCAGATCATCGAATAGTCGTCCGTCCAGACGAGCATCATAAAATTCAGGCTCGAATCGCCGAATTCGAGGAAATAAACGCTTGGTTTAGGGTCGGTCAGGATGTACCCATGCCTGCCGGCCATCTCCCCCGCCACCCCGAGAAGTATCTCCCTGACCCGGGTGACATCGGAGCCGTACGCGACTCCGACGGGAATACGCACCACCCGTCTCGTGTCGGGCAGCGAATAATTGATGATGAAGTTGTTCACGAGCATCGTGTTCGGGATGGTCACGATCAGGTTGTCGAGGGTCTTTAAGCGGGTACTCCTGGGCCCGACAGTGACGATATCACCGTAATACTTGTCAATCTTCACGCGGTCATGGAGCTTGAACGGCTTGTCAACGGCGATGACCGCACCGCCGAAGAAGTTTGAGAATATATCCTGGGCGGCCAGGGCCACGGCCAGGGTGACGATGCCTGCGCCTGCGAGCAGCGGAGTGACGTCGATCTCAAGGATCCGGAGGATGATGAGGATGGCGACGAACCATATCACGTATTTCGTGATGACGAGCCCGAGCGAGATCATCCGGTCGTCGAAGTCGGTCTCGGTCCGGGCGGCGATCCGGTGACCATACACGCTGATGAAATCGTATGCAAAACTGGATGTTATCCAGGCACCGATAATGATGAAGAATGCGTTCAGGTACTTGCTCTCCTTGATCCATTCAATCCCGGCAGGAAGATCTGCGGCCTGGAGTGCCAGGTAGCACGCCACTGCCATCACTGCGAGCACGGCCGGGGTGCCGATCGCGGCCATGACGATGTCGTCCAGCTCTGATTCGGTCCTCTCCGCTTTTCTCTGTAGCCAGCCGAATGCCAGGAAAAGGAGTACGGCGACCGCTACCCCGCAGATGAGTATCATCGCGGCGAGTCCGTTGCCCGTCAGACCGGCGATTCCTTCGGATAGAAGGGTCGTGTTGCCAACAGCGGAATCTGCAGTCATATCAGTATTATTATGATCTCTTCTGCTAAAGTATTGATCAGCAATGGCCCTCGGAAATGAGATTTCACAGGAATTACACCGGCTTGTCGACCGCGAGATGAACTTCATGCATATCTGCGGGACACACGAGGCGGCGATCGCCCGGACAGGCCTCCGGAGTGTACTTCCGGACCGGCTGAAGATCGTGATGGGCCCTGGCTGCCCGGTCTGCATCACACCACAGGGCGAGATCGACGCCGCCCTCGAGCTTGCCGAAAAGGGTTGCATCGTGGCAACCTATGGAGACCTGCTCCGGGTTCCCGGCACGCACGGGTCCCTCGAGTCCTGCGGTGGCGATGTCCGCGTTGTCCAGGGGGCGCACAAGGCGGCCGAGATAGCGAGGGATACCGATAAGGAGGTCGTGTTTATATCTGTTGGATTCGAGACCACCGCACCCACGGTGGCCGCGACGATCCTCTCCCGCCCGCCGGAGAACTTCAGCATCCTCTCCTGCCACCGCCTTGTCCCGCCTGCCATGAGATGGCTCCTCGAGCAGGGCGAGGCCGATCTCCACGGGTTCATGCTTCCCGGGCACGTCTGCACGGTCATGGGATACCATGAATACGAAGAGTTCCCTGTTCCGCAGGTGGTCGCAGGCTTCGAGGCCGAAGATATCCTGCTTGGCCTGCTGATGCTTACCGAGCAGGTCAGGGACGGCGTGGCACGGGTGGAGAATGCCTACCCGAGGGCCGTAACACGGGAAGGGAACGTAAAGGCACAGGAGCTGATGTACGAGGTGTTCGAGAGACAGGACGCAGAATGGAGAGGATTCCCGGTCATCCCCCAGTCCGGGCTGAAACTCCGCCCCGAGTTTGCGGAATACGACGCCCAGCAGAAGTTCGGCGTCGAGTTCAGGCACGTGGGCAAGCACTCGGCATGTATCTGCGACCGGGTCCTGCGGGGCATCGCACAGCCTACCGACTGCAAGCTCTTCTCAAAG
>LKUF01000261.1 GCA_001412335.1 Methanolinea sp. SDB | reverse complement strand
TCCCTTGCACGGCCGCTGATTGCCGAGGAGGTGACAAAGATTGCAGGGCTCGAGGGAGCGACGGCGATCGCACATGGCTGCACAGGGAAGGGGAACGACCAGTTCCGGTTCGACGTGGTCTTCCGGATGGCAGGCTTCGATGTCATCGCACCCATCCGCGAACTCAATCTCATGCGGGAGTGGGAGATCGAGTACGCCCAGGAGCACGGCATTCCTGTCCCGGTGGCAAAGGAGCGTCCCTGGAGTATCGACGAAAACATCTGGAGCCGGAGCATTGAAGGCGGAAGGCTCGAAGACCCTGCGTATCACCCGCCCGAGGAGATCTATGCATGGACCGCGTCGCTCGAGGATGCTCCCGATACGCCGGAGAAGATCGAGATAGAGTTTTTGAAAGGGATCCCTGTCGCGCTGAACGGGGAGGACATGCCGGGCTACGATCTCATCGAACGGCTGAACACCATCGCAGGACGGCATGGCATCGGCAGGAACAACATGATCGAGGACCGGATCCTCGGTCTGAAGGCTCGCGAGATCTACGAGCACCCGGCGGCGACGGTCATCCTCGCGGCTCACAGAGACCTCGAACACCTCACGCTCACGAGGCAGGAACTCTCCTTCAAGCATATCGTCGATGACAGGTGGTCTGAACTCGCGTACATGGGGCTCGTGCACGAACCGCTGTACCGGGACCTGAACGCCTTCATCGAGTCCTCGCAGGAGAGGGTGTGCGGAAAAGTCGATCTCCTGCTCTTCAAGGGCTGCTGCAGGGTGCTTGGCCGATCCTCGCAGGTGGGTATCTATTCCGGGGACCTGGTCTCGTTCGACAGCAGCTCGATCGACCAGTGCCACGCGATAGGGGTATCTGCGTACTACGGGCTCCAGGCACGGCTCGTCGAGCAGAAAAAGAGAAAATAAAGAATTATAACAATTTTTTCCCGGCGTCAGGGCCGGCATTGCACTCGAAGACCTCGGTGATCTTCATCTCCAGGAGAGACTTTGCGGGGATACCGGGCTTCTTCTCCTGGACCATCGTCTTCATCTTCTCGTAGTCCGGGCCCGATGTCTTCACAGTCACATCCCCCTTGATCTGGAAACACTTCTTGCTCTCCGGCTCCCAGAGATAGATGGCAACCTTCGGGTTCTCTGTAACGTTCGCCAGAGTCTTTTTCATGAAGTTGTCCGTAAGCCATACTGTATCGTCTGCGACAAGGCTCACGAATGCGATGGGCGCCACGTTCGGCACTCCGCCCGCAGACGCAGTCGCTACCGGGAAGAGCGTGATCTTCTTGAATGTCTCCTTCATCTCGTCGTTTAACCTGACCATATCATCTTCACCTGTTTCTTGGGATTTTTCGACAGAATTGCCGTAAATATTCAAATTGTCCCCAATGACTTTATTCTTTTTGGAAAATCCGAGGTGATGATTATTCGTCCACGGCTATCGCCGATGGCTTGATGTAGGTGGGGGCAATACTTCACTCCAATGTCCGGTGCGTCATACCTTCGCCTGCTCGAGACGGATGATCTGAAAGAGCGAGCGGCAATGGCGATGGATCTCCTCTCTCCCTGCCGTGTCTGCCCCCGGACCTGCTGGATCGACCGGACGGGCGGCGAGACAGGGTACTGCAGGGGTGGTTTTCTGCCGAAGGTATCGAGTTATGGCCCCCATTTTGGCGAGGAGCCGCCACTCGTCGGGACGCACGGCTCGGGGACGATATTCTTCTCGGGGTGCACCATGTCGTGCCGGTTCTGCCAGAACTACTCGATCAGCCAGCTCGATTACGGGTCAGAGATCTCCTGCGAGGAGCTCGCAGGGATCATGCTCTCGCTCCAGCAGAGGAGGTGCCACAACATCAACCTGGTCTCCCCGACGCATTTTGTCCCCCAGATCGTACAGGCGGTCTCTATCGCGGCAGAAGGGGGATTAAAGATCCCCCTCGTCTACAATACCGGGACGTATGATTCGGTCGGGACGCTGGAACTCCTCGACGGGATAGTCGATATCTACATGCCGGATGCGAAATACGGGGATTCCGATGTTGCCGTGATGCTCTCCGACGCTCCCATGTACGTGGATTACATGAAGGCGGCAATGCTCGAGATGCAGCGACAGGTCGGCGATCTCGAGATCGTGGACGGCATAGCGACACGGGGGCTCCTCGTCCGCCACCTGGTCCTCCCGGAAAACCTGGCAGGCACCGATGTCGTGATGAAGTTCATCGCCGATGACATCTCGAAGGATGCGTACGTGAACGTGATGGACCAGTACAGGCCATGCTGGAAGGTCTCGCCGCTCTC
>LKUF01000260.1 GCA_001412335.1 Methanolinea sp. SDB | reverse complement strand
AAGTCTGGATACCTCTGAAGAACAGGTAATTTCATTCAGCCCACAGGTAACAGCGAGGAGGCAATTTTGGGATTCTATCCCTCAAAAGACATATTCATGAAGCGGAGGAAGTAGGGACCGGATTGCTGGATGGAGATTCGAAAATTCATCACTGGTTTTCGGTTCTTCACCCGGAAATCCACGTGATCCAGATGCATTTCCGCTATCTATTAAAAGTTCACAATCACATGATATATGGAATCATGAAGGCGGTATTAGGTCTTGAGGACGGGACTTTTGTCAGGGGACGCGGATTCGGTGTCGAGGGGGAGATTTCAGGCGAACTGGTATTCAGTACCCAGATGGCAGGGTACATGGAAGCGCTGACCGATCCCAGCTATTTTGGGCAGATCCTGCTCTTTACTTTCCCTGCTATCGGAAACTACGGCGTGGACGAGAAGAACTTCCAGCATCCCCGTGTCTGGGCAGAAGGCTGTGTTGCGCGGGAGATCTGCGCTTCCCCTGAAGCAGGACCATCCCTTTCTGAATATTTCAGGGAGAACGGGCTTTCCGGAATCGAAGGCGTGGATACGCGTATGCTCACCATCAAGACGCGCCTCCAGGGGACCCTGAAGTGTACGCTCGTCACCGGGGACGATAACGGGGAATATGCCGTCGAATGTGCCCGGAAAGTGCCGGACATCTCCGATAAGGACCTGATACCGGCTGTATCCTGCAGGGAGCCGTACCACGTTGCCGGCAACGGAAAGAGGATCGCCGTCATCGATCTCGGCATGAAGAAGAATATCGCCATAAGCCTCAGGAAACGAGATGCCGACATGTACATCTTCCCCCACGATTCGCCGCCCGACCTGATCGAGAGCTGCCGTCCCGAAGCCCTCTTCATCAGCAACGGACCCGGAGACCCTCTCAAGGCGAGAAGCGCCATACGGGCCGTAAAAGAACTTGCAGGAAGCCTTCCCATCTATGGTATCTGCATGGGCAACCAGATATGCGGCCTTGCCCTGGGAGCAGAGACATACAAGATGAAGTTCGGGCACAGGGGCACCAACCAGCCGGTCCGGTACAAGGACGGAAGCATCTATATTACCACGCAGAACCACGGGTTTGCGGTGGCAGGTGACACGCTCCCCGAGGGCGCCCGGATACTCTATTCAAATGTGAATGACGGCACGCTTGAAGGGTTCGAAGAACCCTACCTCGACATCACCACGGTCCAGTTCCATCCCGAGGCGCATGGAGGCCCGCTCGATACCGAGATACCGTTCTTTGACACCATGTTCCGGAGGCTTGAGTGAAATGCCGGTAAAACCGCATATCAAAAAGGTGCTCCTCATCGGGTCGGGCCCCATCCAGATAGGACAGGCGGCAGAGTTCGACTTCTCCGGATCGCAGGCATGCCGTGCCCTGCGGGAGGAGGGCGTGTCCGTCGTCCTCGTGAACTCGAACCCTGCAACCATCCAGACAGACCCGGAGATGGCAGACGAGATATACATAGAGCCTATCCGGGCGGATGTGATCGCAGAGATCATCAAGAAAGAGAGGCCTGACGGAATCCTTTCCGGGATGGGGGGACAGACCGGCCTCAACATGACCGCCGAACTTGCAGAGAAGGGGGCTCTCGAGGGCGTCGAGATACTCGGAACCCCGCTCGAGGCCATCTACCAGGGCGAGGACCGGGAGAAGTTCAGGTCTCTCATGGAGCGGATATGTGAGCCGGTTCCAAAGAGCATGATACTGAACCGGATGGACCAGCTCGACGAAGCCATGGAAACCGTGGGGCTGCCGGCGATCATCCGCCCGGCATACACGCTCGGGGGATCGGGCGGAGGTATCGCCCACACGAGGGAAGAACTCGACCGGATAGTCGAGATCGGCCTGACACGGTCAAGAATTCACCAGGTCCTGATCGAGGAGAGTGTTGTCGGCTGGAAGGAGATCGAGTTCGAGGTGATGCGGGACGCAGCTGATACCTGCATAATCGTCTGCGGTATGGAGAATGTCGACGCCATGGGGATCCATACCGGCGAATCCGTTGTCGTCGCCCCCATCCTCTCTCTCCGCGACGACGAGTTCCAGATGCTCCGGAGCGCGGCCATAAAGATCATCCGGGCCCTCGATGTGCAGGGCGGATGCAACATCCAGTTCGCATACCAAAACGGCGACTACCGGGTTATTGAAGTGAACCCCCGCGTCTCCCGCTCCTCTGCACTCGCCTCCAAGGCGACGGGATATCCGATCGCACGGGTTGCAGCAAAGATCGCAATCGGTCTCCTCCTGGACGAGATCACGAATTCCGTGACCGGGTGCACGCCTGCTTCGTTCGAGCCGGCCATAGACTACATAGTCGTCAAAGTCCCCCGCTGGCCGTTTGACAAGTTCAAGAACGCCGACCGGACGCTCACTACTGCGATGAAGAGCACCGGCGAGGTCATGGCCATCGGGCGCACTGTCGAGGAGGCATTCAAAAAGGCGCTGCGGTCGCTTGATACGGATATCTATCTCCACACGAATGCAAGCGAGATACGGATGATCCTTTCCCGGCCGACCGATGAGCGGTTTGCAACACTTTTTGATGCCTTCAAGGCAGGATTTACCGTGGATGAGGTCGCCGGTCTCACGAACATCATCCCCTTCTTTCTCGAAAAGATAAAAAATATCGTTGAACTGGAGGAGCGGCTCGGGCAGGAGGCGTCCGACGAGGATATCAGGC
>LKUF01000259.1 GCA_001412335.1 Methanolinea sp. SDB | reverse complement strand
ACGATCCCTACAACCACGACTACGACATCGCCGGTCACTGGCACATACACGGTAAAACCGTCGCCGACAACGGAGGAGACCTGGAATGTCACTCCCGGACTGATAGATATCCGGGGCGGTAGTGGTGCTGTTGCCGGGATAATCCTGGCACTTGTTTTCTGCGGCATCCTGGTCGCACAGGATCTCCTGACAGCAAGGGCATCCAGGTGCGTCCTGCCATGGCGTACCCGGATCCTTGGTGTTGCCGCCTACCTGCTCTCTGCTACAGGGCTCTTCATGAGCCTCACCTACCTGACAAACACTCCGGGCCTCGGCCTCGTCGGGAGGGACCCGGGTTTGTGGATCCTGATGAACCTGTTGACGCTCTACCTCTGCGTCTCCTCCCTTGCACTCATCATCGGAGCAGTCCGGACATGGCCGCTGCGGTGGACGGTAAAGGTCCATACCGCTTCAGGAGTCTTCTTCGCGTTCATCGGTCTGCTGGTCTTTTTGAGCCTGGGCTCTCTCCAGGGAGTACCGCTTGCAATGGGCATCTCCGCTTCGCTTCTTGCGGCAGTCTCCTCGCGCTGGCATGATATCCAGATTGGAAAAACTGTCAGGGCAGGAGAGATACCGGACCCGGGTGCCGGGACTGATACGACCTTTGGAAGCGCAACGACCCGGGTGACCACAACCAGGACTCCTGACCTGTTCCCGGCAGAGATCGCTGACAGGTATTATGATATCGGGTTCATCGGGTCGGGCGGGATATCAAGGGTGTTTCTCGCGAGAAAGATGGAGAATGGCGAAGAGGTTGCCCTCAAAATACCGATCAATTTTGACGATACCGCCGGAAAATCATTCATGAAGGAGATCATGGCCTGGGAGGGACTGAACCATCAAAACATCGTCAGGGTCTCCGATGCGAACATCCTCCCTGTCCCCTATGTCGAGATGGAGTATGTGAACCGGACGCTCAATGCACTCCCCCGTCCGCTGCCTCCACGAATAGCAGTGGAAATTGTGCTTGGCATTGCCAGGGGACTTGCATTTGCTCACAGCAAGGGGATCATCCACCGCGATATCAAGCCACAGAATATCCTGGTTACACCGGATGGAATACCGAAGATAACCGACTGGGGCATGAGCAAGGTCATGGGTGCGGTGATCGCGCCTACTCTCACTGGTTTCTCCCTCTCCTATGCCGCGCCCGAACAGGTCTCACCCGAGAATTTTGGCGATACCGACCAGAGGACCGACATTTACCAGCTCGGGACGCTCTTTTTTGAGCTTATGACCGGCAGAGTGCCCTTCGAAGGCGACGAGATCGGGAGGGTCAGTTCGCGTATCACATCGGAGGAGCCGGAACGCCCATCAGCAATCAATCCGGAAGCGGGCGGCCTTGATGCCATCATCTTAAAATGCATTGAGAAAGATCCAGCGATGCGATACCAGTCTGCCGACGAACTGATAGCAGACCTGGAAATATACCTGGAGACTTCACGAAGGAACGATGAATACGAGATATTCGAGGACTGATACGGTATTTGTTTCAACCGTTGCGCCGGACAGCAGGGGGATACTTTACAGGGAATTGGAAAGTCTTTTGTTCCGGTCCTGGAAAGAGTCCCCGAAATACTGGCTGATACCGGTCCAATACTGTATCACTCTTTGGAATATGGTGATTGTGTGCACGAGAATGAAGTTTTTTGTTCGTTTGGACAGCAGGGTTATCCTTTCGGCCCCGCTCTTTTGTGCCACGGACGAATGTGATCTGAATGCTGAACGGTGCTGCATACCAGGGATTGGCAAATTCTCCTTTGCGGGCGAAAATTTACTGGATATCAAACCTTTTTTGACCCCAGGCCGATTCCACCGGAGGACTTCGCCGTGACACTTCCTGTTCGCATGATCTCTATCGCCGCCGTGGGTATCCTGATCACATCTCCATCCGGCAGTTGATATCATGGCATGCTTCACCGAACCACCTTTTATCCAGCTCAGGGTATAAATTGGGACGATTCGATAAGGGAAATATATAACCGGGAGGTTGAATGGGATAACCTGCCGGCATAAAGAGAGAACCAGGTAGGATGATTGTCATAATCCGGGTTTACAAAATATTTTCGTCCTTGACAGGTCAATGTACCACGAGCCCCCGTGATACATATCCTGCTTGTCGACGATGATCCCGCGCTTTTCAATGTAACCAAGATTCTCCTCGAGAGAGACGGCGGAATAAAGGTAGAACTCTGCAGTTCTGTCGGCGAAGCGATGGTGATGCTCGGGAAAAAGGAGTATGATGTGATCATATCGGATTATGATATGCCCGGCAGGGATGGCATAGAATTTTTCATGGACTTGCGAAGAAAGGGATTTTCCATTCCATTTATCCTGTTCACAGGCAAGGGGGATGAGAATACCGCAATAAAGGCCCTTAACTGTGGAATCGACTACTACCAGAAGAAGGGAGACAACTCAAGGGAGGTATTCAGAAACCTGCGGGGAGCCGTCATGGATATCGCATCCAGGAGAATGAGCGACCCGACCAGGGAATCGCGAGTGGAGGGCCAGGACCCGGGATTCTTCCCGGATTTCGTTGTGATCACGAATCCGGAAGGTCAGATCGTATCTGCGGATAAAAATCTCGAAAAACTCCTGGAACTGCCAGAAGGAAGCATGAAGTCGCGATCCCTGCTCGCATTCGTCTCACCCCGATGCAGGGAGGAGGTCCGGCGATACATCGCCTCTTCCCGGTTTGGCACACCAGAGAATGAAGCCAAAAACCAGGGCACCTTCAACCTGGACCTGCTCATGGATGACGGATCCACTATCGCTGTTGAATTTCTTGGAAAGATCATATCCCGTGGTGGCGGCCACCCGGACGAACTGCTCCTCATCGGGTCATTGCCTCGATGCGAGAGGCCGTGATACAATAGGGGAGATCCCTGTATTTGGAGCCAGAAACCTTCTGTGGGACCAATTGATAAGGCGACATACCATGGAGGAGCGGCCGGCAGTCACGCGGATGCACAATACCATGCCGTACGAATGAAAGAATGCATGACGAGTTCCACCAGGAAGAGATCGGAGACTCAAAGGTTATCATCGCACCATTTCAGGCTCCTGCCAACGGCCCGGAACGCGCTCTCGATATCAGAATAATTCGGAATCTTGTTCTCCCGGAGGATACCTACCCCGCTCTTCATACTGTCCCCGCCGAGAAGGCAGCCAACGACCATCTTTTCCGTATGCCGTGAGAACCGCACGATCTCCTGTCCCAGGTGCGAGGAGTCGAGAAGGGCTGAAGGTACCGCAATCACGATCGCGATATCCCAGACATCCTGGTGATCGATGAGGATATCGAAGACACGGGCGTACCGGTCGGCCCCCCCGTCCCCGATTATATCCATCGGGTTGTCATGGCTCCAGATGGCAGGGAGAAATGCATTCAGTTTGTCAAGCAGGTCCCCTGGTAGGCGGGGGAGTTCCACACCGTATCGCTGTGCGTAGTCGGATGAGAGGACTGCGAACCCGCCAGCGGTGGTGACCACGATGGCCCGCTTCCCCCTGGGATACCCCTCAGACGCAAGCAGTTCGGCGACGTCGAATGCCTCTTTTATCGAGAATACCGGTATGATACCCGACTGCAGGAATGCCGCCTGGTATACCTGGAAACTCCCTGCCAGCGACCCGGTATGGGAAGAGGCAGCCCTCTTCCCGATCTCGGATGAACCGGATTTCAACGCAATTATGGGTGTTTTTGGAGTTATTCTCTTGCAGAGTGCCATAAACTCCCGGCCATCCGGTATCTCTTCCACGTACAGGATGATCGCCCGGGTGTTTTCGTCATCTGAAAGATACCTGATGTATTCGATGAACCCGAGATCTGCCTGGTTTCCCACGCTGATCACCGCTGAGAACCCGATCTGTTCGGGAAGGCTCCAGTCTGTGATGGTGGTGATAATCGCCCCGCTCTGGGAGATAAATCCTATGCGCCCCGGCCGGGGCGTGATTGGATCGAAGGTGGTATTGAGTTTCTGATGGGGCATGATGATTCCAAGGCAGTTTGGTCCGATGACACGGATGTTGCCCCTCTCTGCCGCCTCCATCACTTCATCCTCGCCCTTCCTGCCCTCGGGTCCGATCTCCCTGAACCCTGATGAGAGAATAATTGCCAGCCTGGCGCCTTTCTCCGCCAGTTCCTCCATCACCCC
>LKUF01000258.1 GCA_001412335.1 Methanolinea sp. SDB | reverse complement strand
AAACATCGATGAGGAAAATTTTTTAGGAGGTCAGTTCACGCCTGTCAACCAGTCTCTTTGGACGACCCTTGGTGCGGTGAAGTTCGAGCCCACCTGGAGGAGCGATATGGAAGACTATATCAAAGTTCTCCCCGTATGCATCCGCCAGCCGTGGCTTGAAAGAGAAGAAAGACTCGAGAAAACGATCCCTGATCAGCTGGCTGTCAATGGTATCGGGATCCATGCATTCCATGCTGACTCTGAGCACTATGCTGTCTTCATCCTCCTGCTGGTAGACGAAGGCTTCATACTCGCCGGTGAGATAATCCATGTTGTCCCTCTGGAAGACCCCTCTCTCGATATCCACCCGGTTGACCGGGGTTTCAAGTATCCATACCGTCTCTGCTTCACGCTCCGGGGAGAAGATCTTCATATGCGTCCTTCCACACGGGCATCTCTTCCTGGTCAGCACCACGGTGGTGTCTTCAGTATCGTAATTCAGGAGTAATGTCCCGCACCGTTCTCCGACAGGAATGAGTGTCGTCAATACCGCCCGTCCGCATTCCCCGTCTTTTACAAAAGTTTTCAATTGAGGGTCATATACATCAAGGTGGACCAGGTCTTCAGGGACATGAAGGCCGTCTATCTCCGCACATTCGCCGCACATGGTCCCTTCAGTACTCCCGTACGTGTTGAACACATCCATCTGCCATATTTCAGCGAGATATGAACGGGATTCTTTTGCGAAACTCTCTCCTCCTACCACCAGGCGCTCTAGCGAGGTCTCTGCCGGAGAAAGTCCTTCCTTATCCAGCCTTCTCGCAAGTTTCAACAGCTTGAACACGCTGCCGACTATCGCGGTGGGTTCATACGACGAGATCATCCTGATGGGAAAGTTACACTTTCCGGTTGGGATTATGGTCATTCCAATCTCCCGTGCTGCAAGTGTCATCGTGTTTGCACCGACATTCATTCCATACGATGCGCAGATGATCACCCGATCCCCCTTTCCGATACCCTGCGATACAAAGATTCGTGCGTATTTCTCTGCGTACCGTGTCCAGTCCTGCCAGGTAAGAAAGAAACTCTTGGGAACTCCTGATGTTCCGCTTGTCTCATGAATGGTGTATACCTCCTCCCAGTCGACACTTTTGAACATGAATTCATCGGTCACCGGAGGCTGGTTTCTCCTGATCGACGCACTGGAGATCAGCGGTAGTTCGAGGAGATCTTCGTGCTCCCGTATCTCTCCCGGATCAAGATGATTTTTGCTGAACCACTTGCGATAAAACGGCGAATGTTCATATGCATACCTGACCGTGTAACGGAGACGCTCGTCGATACATGCATCGAGGTCGGATCGCGGCATTGTCTCAATCGCAGGATTGAATATTTTCGGATTATCCATTCAGGAGTGATTATCGATACCGCACATGTAAAACATTCGTATTCGGGCTGTATGCCCTGACCATAACGGCTTGAGATGTTTGTTTCACCGTGTAGCGGCATGAACGATCGGAATTCAGCTGAAACGAGCCAGTCTGGAATTGAAATCTCCTTGCCGAAAAGATCACGGAACCGGTTACGTATTAAATCGTGAATAAATGGTTCCCAGAGAGATATGTTTAAATTTCATCCGCGGAAACAACCTGTTGCCAGTGGTGTGTAAATGACAAAACAAACCCGGTATAAATGCAAGA
Organism: Methanolinea sp. SDB; assembly: GCA_001412335.1. Lineage (GTDB taxonomy): Archaea > Halobacteriota > Methanomicrobia > Methanomicrobiales > Methanospirillaceae > SD8. The sequence continues at coordinate 2,749 of LKUF01000258.1, read as the reverse complement.
TCTGCGGCTATATCTATTCGCCGCTGAGAGGTGAACCACATAACGGAATACCCGCGGGAACTGCGTTTGAGGACCTCCCGGAGAGCTATCTATGCCCCATCTGCGGTATGCAGGGAAAAGGCAAAATTGGCAAGTGGGGATTTGATGAGTGGGTTCCTACGCGGTATATCTGCTCCGTGTGTGGGTATGTGTATGATCAGAAGCGTGGTGAACCACATCGGGGAATAAAAGCAGGTACGGCGTTCGAGGATCTTCCCGACGATTATACCTGCCCCATATGTGCACTCGACCCAAAAATTGCCAAAGAATTCGGGAAAGTGTTCAAACAGGGATTCGAACCCCTGGATATTTGATAATACTCCTTTTTCGTCCCCCACATCTGGTCTGGAAAAGATGAATGAACCAGATACATGTTTTGGGTGCTGCCCACCGCAACACCCCCTCGTGGACTACGCACATCGCCGCTCCCAAAGGACGCTCCTGCGTCGGTTGGAGTGACTGAATCGGGATGAAGGCAACAACGTCGTTTGTTCTCTTTCCTCACAAAATCGCGAAGAGTTTTTTCGATGAATAATTGAAAATTAGCCGCCGGACCAGGATACCTGGTATTTCTCGATTTGTCATGATCCCAATCATTGTTCCACACAGATAATCTGGAGATTGCGAATTGGCCGTTTTGTATATCGCATCATGTGGTTCATGTTGTTTTTTCGCATATTTTCCCTTTAAAAAGCGATACCAGTCCCGGGAATTTTCTTCGCTCCTGATACTGACCAGCAACACGGGATACCCTGCCTTCGTCTATTCCTGAATCAGTCCCGATGGTTCCAAAAATTTTTGAGATTATGCTATATATCTTCATGACAGAATGTAGAACACGGCAGCGTGAAGTGCGAAATGTTTGAAAAGGTATTGTTGCCAACAGATTTTTCTCTATATGCCCACAGGACCCTGGAATATGTTCATGAGATCCCCGGAATACGGGAAGCAATTCTGCTGCATGTAACAGAGGATATCCGTTCGGATGGGAAGGCCTGGATTGCAGGGCAGGATTCCGTCTCTCCATCTGATCGTGCCTGGAGATCCCTCCAGAAAGAGAGAGAGTTCCTGGAGACGAGAGATCTTCATGCCATTACAAAGATGGTCGGCATGGAGAGCGGTGATATTGCAGGGGCGATACTCGCATATGCCGAGAAGGAGGATGTATCGCTCATCATGATGGGGGCGCGGGGAAAAGGCATCGTCGGGGGTTTTATCCTTGGAAGCATATCGGCAAAGGTACTCCGCAATGCACGGACCCATGTCCTTATCACCCAGTACCGCCAGTTAACCAAAAAAAACATCATAAAAAGGAATAATTCCCAAAAAGAGCAACAACAGGGCCCCCTATTCCGGAAGGTCCTCATCCCGGTCGATTTCTCGCGGTTGTCCACCGAGGTTATTGAATTTGCAGGGGATATTGAAGGGATTGAAGAGATAATCCTGCTTCATGTCATCTCCCATGGCGAGAGCAGGAGGGAACTGGAGACAAGAATGAAAGATTCATACAACAGGCTCCAGTACCTCTCGGGTAAGCTCGATTACGATATCGCGGTCAGGATCCACATCAGGTTTGGCAGTCCCGCCGAAGAGATCTGCACCCTCGCCGAAGAAGAAGGGGTTGGCATGATCATGTTCTCCCGGTTTGGGGTGACGGGAGAGATCAGGGAGATCCTGATAGGGGGCACGGTACTGGAAGTAGCGAAACAGGCAAACAGGCCGGTTTTTGTGAAATATCCTGCTTTTTCCCCTCTAGTGATGGCACGGGAGCTTCAGCCGGCCGAATACCCCCTTGCAGAGGAGATCTGGACACAGTTTCGTCAGCAACAGGCAGATCAAAAAACCGACAGGATATTTGGTCTTTTTGTCGGGGAGATCCTCGCATCTGTAGCCCGGTGCAGACGCTATCCGGATGGCCTTGCGGTTGATGGAGTGTTTACCCGCGACGAGTTCAGGGGGAAGGGGTATGCCACACGGGTTATGGATCAGCTTGTCGTATCCTGCGGAAAAGAGACATTGTACCTGCATTCTCCACAGAAGCTTGTGAAATTCTATGAATTGTATGGATTCAGAACAATACGTGCACATGAGATCCCGGAATCTGTCAGGGATGGGAGTATTCTCACCATTGGAGAGACCGCACTGGCCAATCTCCAGCCCATGAAACGGGAACCCGGGCCGCCCCCGGGAGCATAGAGGATCTGTCTCTCGTTTGAGAGGCTATGGGATGCGACCGGTGCCGGATTTCAGGGCCTCACCGGCATGCTGCCAGGAGACACGGGATCTTTTCCCGGAACTTTATCCCTGCTCCCCTCTCTTCATCATCTCGATGAGCACGGCAAAGACTGCCGCTTCGAGAGGGTCTCGTATCATTGCCATGTCGTCGTCTTCATGAATGCGTATCATGCCGACGAGCTCTTCGGCATAGTCCCGGTCAGCTGCATGCAGGGCTCTTCTTGCCCTCATCCAGCGATCGGCGGTATGGTGGAGGTCGTTAGGCCCGATGTGGTTTTTTCCGGGATCAACCATATTTCATCAGCCTGATGTTTATCTGGACAAGGATTAACCCGGTGCCGGGTGGGGTGAAAGTGGCTCTTCGTGCAGGCATTCCCGGCGGAAAACGGGAGTTTTTCCCCATTCATAAGTCTATTAGATGTTTTCCGATAACCTGAGGCGCTCCTGGGGGCTGCGCTTCGCTTACCCCCGCCAC
>LKUF01000257.1 GCA_001412335.1 Methanolinea sp. SDB | reverse complement strand
GCACATGCTGGGTATTTTTATGCTCTGCCTGGCGCTCATCGGCAGTGCGGCTGCACTATCACTGGATGACCTCCAATCCAGGTCCCGGATCGGGCTTATCGATATCGGATATTCAGGTTCACCATCCCCTTCCGGTACGTGCGAATTGTGCGAAATACCAGAAACGCCCATACCAACCACCACCGCAACAACAACTCTGTCTCCTTCAGAGAGAATTTCCGGGAAACTGAAAAAGATGATGACCTCATCGGCAGACATCGACTCCGTAACGACCATCCCCGAGGAAGAGGCGGTTCGCATCGCATTGACCGAAATCGAAAAATACTACAGTTGTAAAGTCTCGTTTACCGTTACGGAAGCGATTATCGAGCCAGCCGCTCCTGCGTTCGAAACGAAAAACCCCTGCTGGCACATAACAATCAAGGGTACATATGATGATCCGGAAAACTGTCCTAATTGCCCTATTTCATGGCCCTTGCCTGACGGAAGCATGCATTATGAGTGCTGGGGACCCGGAGGATGGGTGACAATTGATGCGGTTACCGGAGAGGTACTTCTAACAATGCTTATTGACATGTAACAACTTTTTCCTGACAGTATAGAATTCGCATTTATTGAAAAAATTCATCAATTTTTGATTGATCCTGAGTGAAAATTGACCGTTTTCACTTTCACCCTTCGTGCTCTCCATTGTTCATAAATCGTGATGCCCATCTCAGATCATGTCAAAACATTTTTTTACAATGGACCATTCGTTGTTCCGGAACCCCGATGTGTTTGAATTCGACCATATCCCTGAACAATTCAATTACCGGGACGCCCAGATTAGGGATCTTGTCTTTACCCTCCAACCGGCTCTCCGGGGTTCACGCCCGACCAATTCAGTCATGCGGGGACTGCCAGGGACTGGGAAGACAACTACCGTCAAGCGAATCTTTGCCGAAATCGAAGATACAACGAAGCGAATCCTCCCTGTTTATGTTAATTGCCAGATTGACAAGACATTGTTTGCAATCTACTCAAGGATCCATTTCAAGCTCTTCCACCACTACCCCCCTTCTATCGGAATCCCTGCCAGAAAGCTTCTCCATAAAATCGGAAAAACGCTTGCAGAGCAAAAGGTGGTTTTAGTAGTCTGCCTTGACGACGCGCATATCCTTCTAGCGGAAAAAACCCTGAATCAGACCATCAACACTATCCTTCGCATCAACAATGATTACCCTGGCACAAGAACCGGAATCATTGTAACGGTAAGCAATATGGAGGTTGATTTCTCCCGGGAACTGGATTCAAGCGTTGTGTCGGTCTTTCAGCCAACCGAGATTTATTTCCCACCGTATTCAAGGGATGAGATGTATGAAATACTTCAGGGTCGGATCCGCCAGGCCTTTTATCCCGGTGCGGTATCCGGCGAGGTTCTCGATGATATTGTCGAGAAAACCATGTCCTGCGGGGACCTCCGGGTGGGACTTGACCTGGTCCGCCGGGCGGCACTGAACGCCGAATGGGATTACAAGACGTCAATCGAAAAAGAGCACGTGGAATCCGCGTTTACATTCTCAAAATACGTGCATCTGGCAGCGACCATGAAAACGCTCTCTTCCAATGAACTGAAATTGTTATCCCACATCGCCAACCTCTCCCTCGAGGATTCGGATACTCCCATTACTTCGAGGATACTGTTTGAATCGGCACAGAAAAATATACGGATTAGTTATTCGGCATTTCATCAGAGACTGAAGAAGTTTGACGAGATGCGGTTGATCAATATTAATCACAAGGCCCGGAGCATGGGTGGGCAGACAAAAGAGATTGTCCTCCGTTATGATCCGGTGAAGGTGAAGGAAGGGTGTGGGTGATTTCCCCTTTCAAGCCTTGAAAAAATCAATCCCTGTTTTCTATATCGATACCATCTCTTATGGGAGAAATCTCTCTCATTCCAACCACCAGATTTACCCTCTCCTCCGCATGACCCCTCCATTTGTGTGTCATATATTGGCTGTTCTGTCACACAACCAGATTTGTGTGTCATGGCTGTCACACATCCATAATCGACTATCCGGGAATGGAATAACCCGGAGAACCTTATCAAGTCAGTCTGTGTTAATAAATTCCCTTTTTCTCATTCCCCTCCCTCACCATCCGTGCATAACACCGCTCGCATACATTCACCTGCTTCTCCTTGCACTGGTATGCAACCCTCCCGGCAATTCTTTAATCAAGTTGTAATCTTGGTTAGTAATCTGTTCAGATGCGAGTGCTTTTTCAAATGCATGAGTTGCGTAGTCAGATTTGCGACATGAAAAATTCCCATGGCTGACTGTTGATGTGGAAGGTGCCATACAAAAAAGTCAGATAGGATGTATAAAAAGATTCTGGGAGGGATTTGAACCCAGTGTTCCAAAGCCGCTGGAGGGATTCGAACCCTCGGCCTGCTGATTACGAATCAGCCGCTATACCTCTAAGCCACA
>LKUF01000256.1 GCA_001412335.1 Methanolinea sp. SDB | reverse complement strand
GTCCTTCCGTACAACTTCTATAACATCAATTACGAGACCGTGCTCGCGGACGCGTATTTCATCGGCACGGTGCTCTACCCCGATCGGTTCGCAGACATTGACCCGGTAGAGAAGGCTGACGAGATTTACACCTTCTTCGTCGGAGAGCCGGTCTTTGACGAGTTCAGCGACCAGTACGGGAACGTTGTCTTCTCACGAATAGCTGTCTGATTGCGACGGTCGAAAGACCTGGGTGTGGCTTTGTCCACAGGACCCCCGGTCTTTTTCCCGGAAAAAAGGGCGAAACGACGTAACCTCTGGGCCTGGTTCACGGGGTACACTGTCTCATCAGTCTCCAGACCCGGGGATACCACTTCATGTGCCTGCCGGTACGCTGGGCAGTTTCATAAGATATTTAAAATCAGTGGTCTTATGTAATCATTCACTGAGTATAGATCAGAGATCGTATGAGATATTTGAATAATCGTAATCACAGGATCTTCACCATGGAAGGACGAACACCAGGGAAAGAGACCATGAAGAGCGAAAATATGGAGGTGTGACCGCCAGTGCACCTCGCTGACGGAGAACTCCCGCACGATTATCTTGGCTATACCTACCAGAAGGTGCTCTTCATCCTCGGGGGGATCGTCATCCTCTTCGTCCTGCTCATCGTCTCGATCGCTGTCGGTGCGGTCTCGATCCCCCCGGTCGATGTCATCATGACCCTTATCGGGCAGAACGTCACGGACAAGTGGGACAGGATAATCTGGAACATCCGCCTGCCACAGGCGCTCACCGCCATCGTCGCCGGTGCGGGCCTCTCGGTCGCAGGTGTCGCCATGCAGTCGATCCTTAGAAACCCGCTTGCATCGCCGTTCACGCTCGGGATCTCCAACGCCGGGGCGTTTGGAGCTGCGGTCGCGGTCATCATCTTTGGAACCGGGCGTATGACATCGACGACTGCCGGGGCGGTCATAATCAACAACCCGTACCTGACGACGATCATCGCCTTTGCCTTCTGCATGCTTGCAACGATTGCGATCATCGCGATCGCAAAGATAAAGGCGTCCGCGCCCGAGGTCGTCGTCCTTGCCGGTGTCGCTCTCTCGTCCCTGTTCACCGCCGGCGTGATGTTTCTCCAGTACTTTGCCGATGACACGCAGCTGGCTGCGGTGGTCCACTGGACATTCGGGGATGTCGGGAGGGCAGGATGGCCGGAGCTCTCACTCATGGCGGTGATAACCATCGCCGCTTGTATCTACTTCGTCGCGAACCGCTGGAACTACAACGCGATGGATGCCGGGGACGAGACTGCCCGGGCGCTCGGTGTCAACGTGGAGCGGCTCAGGAACGTCGGGATGGTCGTCGCCGCCCTCGTCACGTCGGTGCTCGTCTCGTTCCTTGGGGTGATCGGCTTCGTGGGGCTGGTCTGCCCGCACATGGTGCGCCGCATCATCGGGGACGAACAACGGTATTTGATTCCGGGCTCCATCGTGATGGGTGCGGTTCTTCTGCTCGCGTCTGATACGGTTGCACGCCTGATCGTGGCGCCGTATGTTCTCCCGGTAGCCATCCTCACCGCGTTCATGGGAGCGCCAATCTTCATCTACCTGCTCTTAAGGGGGTACCACCGATGATCCTCTCTGTCGACGAACTCCAATTCCTGTACCGGAACACGAAGATACTCGACGATATCGCGTTCTCTATCTCGGAAGGCGAGATCGTTGCAATACTCGGGCCAAACGGTGTCGGCAAGACGACACTCCTGAAATGCCTGAACCGTATCCTGGTCCCAAGG